>JAAUTF010000198.1 GCA_012031775.1 Candidatus Altimarinota bacterium
CACGGCGCGCGCCGATGCGGAAGCGGCCTTTCGGTCGAATCGAGCTTTATGGCGACGATGTCGCACGAGTTGCGGACGCCGCTGAATATTGTCATCGGCTTTAGCTCGGCCGATGATCGATCACCCTGAAATGTACGATCCGAAAGGCCTGCCCGAAATCTTGCTGACGGACTTGAGCGACATTCGGCGCAGCGGCCAACATTTGCTGGGCCTGATCAACGACATCCTCGACCTGGCCCGTATCGAGGCCGGTCGGCTCGAGCTGAATAAGAACCCGCTGCCGCTGATCGGCTTGCTCGATGAGATGATGGGCACCGCGCGTGGATTGTTGAAAGAGAAACCCGTGTTATTGCGGCGCGAGTATCAGAGCCCGCTACCTAGCGTGTTCGCCGACGAAATGCGTGTGCGCCAGGTGCTGCTGAACCTGATCGCGAATGCCTGTAAATTTACGTCGGCGGGTGAGATCGCGATCGGGGCACGCGCCCACGATGACGAGGTTGTTATCTGGGTGCGCGATACCGGGCTCGGCATCGCCGAGGCCGATCAGGCGCGCGTCTTCCGTACCTTCGAGCAGGTTGGCGACCAGGATACTCGCCTGCAGGGCGGTACCGGTTTGGGCCTGGCCATCTGTCGCTGGCTAGTTGAGATCCACGGTGGGAAAATGTGGCTGCAAAGTGAGCTTGGTAAGGGCAGTATCTTCTTCTTTACCTTACCGCGGATTCGCGCAGAGACCAACGGCGCTCAGCACGACTCGGTTTCTGCCTTACCGCTGAAAGAGCAGGCGGGGCGCGAATGGTAAAAAATACTTTTGGTCGACGACGTGTATACCGCACGATCCATGATCGAACGCATTCTGCGGCACGTCGGGCGCTACGATGTGCAGGCTGTCGGCAGCGGTGCCGATGCTTTGCAGGTGGCGCAGAGCAACCAGCCCGACGTTGTGGTGCTGGATATTAGTATGGCCGATATGGATGGCATCACCACGTTGCACGAGCTGCGCGCTCAGGGCCTGCGCTGCCCTGTCATCGCTTATACCGCCCGCGCCGAGCGCGCGCCAGGCGAGTTTGTAGCGCAGGGCTTCGATGCCTATGTCTCGAAAAATGGCAACTTGAGCAATCTGCTTTCGACTATCCGCGACGTTCTTCCTCACTAAATCCGCTGTGAATACAGCGATGAGCAAAGCGCGTTTGTGGGGCTGCGCGCCCTCCAAACGCGCTTTGAGCATTGCATAACCCGCGAACGGGGAAAAAGTTGTTAAAGTTTGGTAAAAAGATAGGACTTTGGTACGGGATAGATGCTTTGGCATTAGCGGAAAACGTAGTAGAATAAGATGCGAAACCATAGCACAGGCAGATGTAAATCCGATGGCATATTTCTTGTAAAAGCGATAGGCAATCGGCCTGTTATGTGCAGGATCGGTCTTACAAGAGGCGAGGCTTTATCGCGTCTATGGGTACTAGCCTTGCCGTCGCTACGGAGACGACTTGATGGAGACCAAAAAGTACACGCTCGATGTTGACTTGAAGCAAGGGGTAGTGCCGATTTCAAAGGCAGCCTCTTCGCTCGCAGCCTTGATCAAGCGCTCGCGTGCCAATCATCAGCCGATCATCGTGACACAGAAGGGCTATCCGACGGGCGTTATCCTCGATGTGGAATTGTTCACAGCGCTGCGTGCGCTAGCGGAACAGCAGCAGATCGATGAACCCTTTATCGAAGAGGTGGCAGCCACTTAATGTTTGTAGGTATGGGTTACGACAGACGCAGTATGGCAGGTGAGCGACACGTCGCTCACCTGTTTTTTGTTGACGAAATGCTTAAGGAGTGATATACTCAAGGATATTGAATATTTAGATGCTCTAGGAACCGGGAACCTGTATGAGTCATCTTCATCCTGATAACGCCAGCGACGCTCCTGTACCGCGCAATCCGGTCGAGGAAATCGAGCGGGCGCTAATGCAGATCAGCTGGCTAGCGCAACGCCAATTTATGCAGCTGTTGGATGAAGATCGGTTTCGCATCACGCTCCCGCAATTTTATACGCTGCTGCATCTGCATCAGATGGACGCCGAGTGCAAGATGTCGGATCTGGCTGACGCCACACATCAATCGGCGGCATCGCTTACTGGTGTTGTCGACCGTCTATTGGAAAAGCAACTTGTCGAGCGCACCCGGCACGAGCGCGACCGGCGACAGGTGATGGTTGTGGTGACGCCGCGCGGTCGGGCTTTGATCGCCGAGATCAAGCAGGCCCGTCGCGACCAACTCAGCATTGCACTTGGCAATCTCGCTGGCGAAGATGTCGTACACTTTATGCGCTGCTCGACCAGGTGCTTGAGGGCATGTTACACGTGCTCGAACATAGCGAGCGTGGGGAGAATGGCCGCTGGGCGTGAGAGCGCTACTAGGCAGAGCGGCGAGCACACAATTGTACTACGAGACATACAACAGCACGCGCAAGGCGAAAGTATGACATACAGTTCAGGGAGCGCAGAGGCCACGCGAAGTGATACCGGTTCTCCACTCGCGAAGTTGGCGGGCGTGAATTGGCGGCGTCTGTTGGGCTATGTGCGACCGTATTGGCGCTGGATGATTCTCGCGCTGATTGGGCTACTGTTTGGCAGCGCAATGGGGTTGGTCTTGCCGCTGGCGGCTGGCCACTTGATCAACACAGTTGTCGGTGTCGATGCTGCTTTTCAGCTGAATCAGGTGGCGCTGGCGCTCGTGGGTGTGGCGGTGGTACAGGCTCTGGCAAGCTTTGTGCAAAGCTACGCGCTGAGCTTTGTTGGCGAGCGTGTGGTAAGCGACTTGCGCACCCAGGCTTATACTCATCTGATGCGCTTGCCGCTGGGTTTCTTTAACAATCGACGTACCGGTGAAATCACCAGCCGTCTGACCAATGATGTAACCCTGATCCAGGCGACGGTGACGAGCAATCTGGCCTCGTTACTGGAGGGTGTGATCACTTTTATCGGCGCGTTGGTGTTGATGTTAACGGTCTCGTGGCGGCTGGCAGCTTTGGCGCTGCTGGTGGTGCCTCTGGTCACGCTGCTCGGCATCGTTTTTGGCCGCAGAATGCGCAAGATCTCGACACAGGTGCAAGATAAATTGGCCGATGTGTCGAGCGTGCTTGAAGAGAGCGTCGCCGGTGTTCGTGTAGTGCAATCCTTTGCGCGCGAGCCGTACGAGATACAACGCTTCACTAGCAGTGTCGAGGCGACTTTTCGTGCGGCGATGCTGCGTGCACGCGTGCGGGCTACCTTTCAGCCACTCGTGGAGATCGCGGCCTGGGGCGCGCTGGTCGGTGTGCTCTGGTTTGGTGGCCAGTTGGTGATTAGCGGGGAAATGCTGCCGGGCGATCTGATCGCCTTTCTGCTTTACGCTGGCAGCATCGCCGGTACGATGGGCATGCTCTCCGGGCTTTTCGGCCAGCTCCAAGAAGCACTCGGTGCTTTGCAGCGCGTCTTTGAGTTGATCGACATCGAACCCGCTATCGTCGACGCGCCTGATGCTCGGCCTTTGCATATCACCCACGGCAGCGTCAGTTTCGAGCATGTCTCCTTTGCGTATGAGCACGCTGCGAGCACAAGCGGCGGAGCAGACGTAGAGCGGTCCGTGCTTCACGATCTGTCGCTAGATGTAGCGCCGGGCGAGGTGCTGGCACTCGTGGGGCCAAGTGGTGCCGGCAAGAGCACAATTGTTAACCTTATCCCGCGCTTCTACGATGTGCAGGAGGGGGCGATACGTCTGGACGGCCAGGACGTGCGCGCGGTGCGGCTGGCCGATCTGCGCGCGCAGATCGGCATTGTGCCGCAGGAGACGCTGCTCTTTAGCGGCACGATCCGCGACAATATTCGTTACGGGCGGCTCGACGCCGACGCTAGCGCGATCGAGGCGGCAGCACGGGCGGCAAATGCCCACGAATTTATTCACACGCTGCCACAGGGCTACGATACGGCAGTTGGCGAGCGCGGCCTCAAATTGAGCGGCGGGCAGCGCCAGCGCATTGCCATCGCGCGTGCCATTCTTAAGGATCCACGTATTTTGATCCTCGACGAGGCGACAAGCGCGTTAGACAGCGAAAGCGAATTTCTGGTGCAAGAGGCGCTAGAGCGCCTGATGCGCGACCGCACGAGCATTGTGATCGCGCATCGGTTGAGCACCGTGAAGCGGGCCGATCGCATCGCGGTGATCGTGGACGGTCGGGTGGCCGAGGTAGGTCGTCACGCCGAGTTGTTGGCAATAGGTGGTATGTATGCGCGGCTGTACGCTATGCAGTTCCGCGACAACGAACTGCCCGACCTGGCCATGGTTTCTATGGCGGCATAACGCCACGATTACAAAATAGCGTGGGTGCTGCGCTTGGCAGTGCCCACGTTATGAGAAAAGTGCTTGCACTTCTTTCGCTATTATTAAGGAACAACGATGAATGACGAGATGCGCGATGTTGAGGAAGAAAAGCCGACGCGGCGATCGAGCGGCTCGGCGCGCAGTAACAAGGCAGCGCGAACGGCCCAGCCGGACGTCGAGGAGATTGTGGTGCAAGATGATCTGCGCGAGTTGCCGCTGGTAGTACTGGGCGAGATGGTCATTATGCCATATATGACCATTCCGCTCCAGGTGCCGCAGGGCAAATCTTACCGGGCGATGGAACGCGCCTGGGAGGAAAACCGTGAGGTACTGCTCATTTTTGTGCTGGAAGCCGAGCTCGAGGGCTACAAAAGCAACCAGATGCAGGAGCTGCCGCCGATCGGGGTGATCGCCAAGTTGGAAGAATTCGCCAAGCTGCCCGATGGCACAGCGCGGGTGATTCTCGAAGGTGTGTGCCGCGCTCAGATCAGCGAAGCGGTGCAGAACCAGCCCTTCTACCGTGTGCGCTGCATCGCCGTGCCCGATGCTGAGGTGAGCGGCATGGAGATCGAAGCGCTGATGGACACCGTCAAGCAGCAGGTCGACGAGTTTGTCGACCACCTTGGCGAGGTGCCGCAAGAGGCGGTGCAGTTCGTCCATCGCATCGAGCGCCCCGGCCATCTAGCCGATATCGTAACCTGGGGGCCGGCTTTTGAATTCAAGACCGACTCGACATTCTTAATGCGCTCGATCCATCTGATCGGTTGCACAAAGCCTACCTGGTGCTGGCCCGCCAGCTGGAGCTACTGAAGCTGCGCGCGAAGATCCAGCAAGATACGAAAGAAGTGCTCGACCAGAGCCAGCGCGAATACTTTTTGCGCGAGCAGATGCGTGTGATCCGGCGTGAGCTGGGTGAGGACGACGATCTAGACGATCCGATCGATGAGTTACGGCGCAAAGCGGCCGAATTAGACGCGCCCGAGTATGTAAAGAACCAGGCGCTGCACGAGATCAAGCGTCTGGCGCAGCAGGGCATGAACAGCCCCGAGGCCGGTGTGATCCGCACCTATCTCGATTGGCTCTTCAACCTTCCCTGGGCCGATGAGCAGGAGCAGGAGATCAGCATCGGCGAGGCCGAGAAAGTGCTCGATGCCGATCACTATGGGCTGGAGAAGGTCAAGGAGCGCATCCTTGAATACCTGGCCGTGCGCAAGCTGGCTGGCAACAAAATGCGCTCACCGATCCTGTGTTTCGTCGGTCCGCCCGGCGTGGGCAAGACAAGCCTGGGCCGCAGTATCGCGCGCTCGCTGGGCCGCCAGTTTGTGCGTACCAGCCTGGGTGGCGTGCGCGATGAGGCCGAGATCCGCGGCCACCGGCGCACCTACATCGGCGCGATGCCGGGGCGTATCGTCCAGAGTTTGAAGACCGTCAAATCGCGCAGCCCGGTTTATGTGCTCGACGAAGTCGACAAAATCGGGATGGACTTCCGCGGCGATCCGACCTCGGCGTTGCTTGAAGTGCTCGACCCAGAGCAGAATAATACGTTTAGCGACCATTACCTGGAGATCCCGTACGATCTGAGCAAAGTGGTGTTTATCGCCACAGCCAATCAGCTTGATCCCATCCCGGCACCGCTGCGCGACCGTATGGAGATTATCGAGATCGGCGGCTACACCGAAGACGAGAAGCTGGGCATCGCGCGCGGCTTCCTGGTGCCAAAGCAGCGCGAATTCCATGGCTTGCAGGCCGAACAGTTAGAGATTAGCGACGCGGCGCTGCTCAAGTTGATCCGTGAGTACACTCGCGAGGCCGGCGTACGTAACCTGGAGCGCGAGATCGCTACGCTCTGCCGCAAGGTGGCGCGCAAAGTCGCGGCGGCCAGCGATATTCCCCTGGCCGAAGGCGAGACCCGTGCCTTGCAGACATTCGCTGTCGATGCCGGTGATATTACCGACTATATCGGCCCTGAGCGCTTCGCCTTCGGGCTGGCCGAAGAACAGGACGAGATCGGCGTCGCCACTGGCGTGACCTGGTCGCCCACCGGCGGCGATGTGCTGGCGATCGAAGTGTTGCCGGTGCGTGGTAAGGGTGGCTTGCAGCTCACGGGCCAGCTCGGTGAGGTGATGAAGGAGAGCGCGCAGGCGGCGATGAGTTATGCCCGCTCACGCGCCGAGCAATTCGGTATCGACCCGAGCTACTTCGATGACCATGTGATCCACATCCATGTGCCAGAGGGTGCGGTGCCGAAGGAAGGGCCGTCGGCGGGTATCACGCTCACCACAGCGCTGATCAGCGCGATGACCGGGAGCCCAGTGCGGCGCGATGTAGCCATGACCGGCGAGGTTACGCTACGCGGCAAAGTGCTGGGCATCGGCGGGCTGAAGGAGAAAACGCTGGCCGCCCATCGGGCCGGTATTAAAACCTTTATCTTGCCGAAAGAGAACACCAAAGATATCGTCGATCTGCCCGACAAAGTGCGCCAGGATCTGACGCTTATCCCGGTCTCGTCGATGGAAGAAGTGCTTAAAGTGGCGCTGCCCGATCTTGTGGTGAAGCCGAAAGCGGCGGTGGTTCGCCCGTAAGATGTGGGTCGCAAACACCGGTGGGAGGCGACGAGCCGGCTCGTCGCCTCCCACCGGTGTTTGCCTTTAAGGGATAATTACATCCCGCAGAAAGGCGGCGCAGGCCTCGGGGATAGTAGGATTGATCGACACACCGCTGCCGAGTTCGAAGCCGGCGTGGCGGCTGAGGCGCGGAATGACGGCCATGTAGGCGTGAAAATAGACGCTGCCGAGTTCTTTGACCGGGCTGGTGCGTACGACAAGATTGTAGGCCGGGTCGTTGAGGCCGTAGAAGATGCGGCGCAACACATCGCGCACGATCGCGGCGAGCGAGCTGATCTCTTCGTCGCTGATCACACGGAACGACGAGAAGTGTCGGCGCGGCAGAATCCAGGCGTGAAACGGTGAGGAGGCTGCGTACAGCACAAAGGCGACGAAGTGCTCGTTGGCGGCCACCACGCGCTCGCCAATGTTCATCTCGTCGTGAATCATACGACAGAAGACGCACTCGCCGGTATCGTCGAAGAAGCGGCGCGCCTCTTCCATACGATGGCGGATCTCACCGGGAACGATCGGGAGCCCAATAACCTGGCTGTGAGGATGATGAAGCGACGCTCCGGCACGGATGCCGTAGTTCTTGAAGTAGACGATCTGCTCGACCCGCGGTCTTTGGCGATCGCTAGGCCGCGCTGGCGAAATGTATCAAACACCGAGCAGATGTCGCGCTCGGCCATCAGTGCCATCGATGTGTTGTGCTGTGGGTGCTCGACCAATACCTCGTGGTAGCCGACGCCGGTAATCAGACGTTGCACTCCGTCGAAATTACGTATCAGGTCGCCGTCGAGCGCTAGCGCCGGGTATTTGTTGCGCACTACACGCGTCTGCCATGGCTCAGTGCTGGGGTAGCGCGCGACTTCAAGTTCGTGCTCCTCGTTGCCGGGGCAGAAGGGGCAGGCAGCATCGTAGGGTGGCAGTTCATGGTGGAGCGGTGTGGAGCGCTCTTCGACATAGGCATTTGGGCGTCTGGCTCGCTCGCTGGCGATAATGACCCATTCGCGCGTAGCGAGATTCTGCCGCAGCTCTGGCATAAGGAAATCCTTGTCGGTGATGCGCAGCGAAACTGCGCATCACCGACAAATAATCCAAAACTATGCCCTTATTGTATCAGCTTTCCCGATGCTCCGGCTGAACAGTAGTGCCGCTGGTGACCGTCGCGGCGACCGAATCGGCCTCGCGTTCGTAGCTATCGTCGGCAGCGCCGATCTTCATCGGGCCGCTGCTGTTTATACCGCGCTGCTGCACTACATGGGTTAGCTCATGGGCGAGCAGCCCTGTGTCGGCGGGGTTGCCGCCGGGGCCGAAGAAGATATCGTTGCCAGTGGTGAAGGCTTTCGCGCCAAGGCTACGGTTGAGTTGCTGCGAGGCAGCGTCGGCGTGCAGACGCACAGCGCTAAAGTCGGTGCCGAAAGCCCCTTCCATCGAGCTGCGCATCGTGTCGTCGAGCGCGCTGCCGCCGCCGCGTTTGCTCTCGATGTTGTGCGCAACCGCAGCGCTCACCGGCCCACCCTCCGGGCCGACTTCGGGCACGACCGCACGTTGTAGCACCGGATCGCGCTGCAGCTGAAGTTCTTCTTCTTCCTCCTCCTCGTCGACTACCTCGCGCTGGGCGAGCATCCGCGCGATCTGGGCGTTGCCGACCTGCTGCTGCAAATCGAGCAGCGGATGGTGCGGCGCAGCGCCCTGTCTATCAGCAGCGGATACACCGCTGCGGCGCTGCGCGCTGCGCTCATTGTCGAGTTGGCGCTCAGGCATTGCGCTACCTCCTTTAGAGACCGCGTAGTTTGTGTATCGCCTGTGCTGCGGCACTGTGCAAGGTGTCTGGCACGGCACCGGGGCTGGCAGTCACAGCGGCGACGAGCGTGTCGCCGCGCGCGAGCAGTTCTTCGAGCGGGCCGATCGCCGCACGGTTGCCGAGTAGCTCCAAGCCGGTGATAGCGCCGAAACCCGCATGTGGGTTGTCGCTTCCGAGCAGCTGTATGAGCTGTTCATACGCACTAGGGTCGCCCAGGCTGCCGAGCGCTTCGGCGGCGGCGCGCCCGATCAGGCTGTCGCTATCGTCGAGTGCTTGCTCCAGCATCGGGCGTGCGGCAGGGCTGCCGATGCGCTGCGCAATATGGATCAGCGTCAGGCGCATCTCTGGCGGCGCATCGGAGTAGGCGCGCACCATCGTTGGCAGCGCCGCCGCGCCCAGGTTCTCAAGCCGATAGCGCCCCGGCCCGACACCGCGTGGGCCGTTGGGGTCGCTCAAGTTCGCTAGCGCGTAGCGCACCAGGTGCTCGGTGGCTTGAGGGCCACCGATAGCCTCGATTAGGTCGGCTGCCGCCTCGCGCACAGGCCTGGCGGGGTCGTTGAGCAGCGCGGCGATCGCGGG
>JAAUTF010000199.1 GCA_012031775.1 Candidatus Altimarinota bacterium
GCGCCGCCCACTGCCCCTCAGATCGCTCGTCCAGGCCAGGCTGCGACCCAGGCCGAACTGGCCGCTCGCCAGCAGCGGCTTGCCATCTGGTGTCACCAGGATAGTACGGGCGCTGGAGCGCACCTCGGTGGCATTGTAGCCGTAGAGCTGCGGCAACCCTCCTAGCCCGCGAATCGGGGCTGCATCGAGCGCCACCGCCGGCGTAAACGGCTCCTCGACAATATCACGCCGTGCTACACGTACCGTCTCGGCGAGAAAGATCGATGGCACCTCGCCGATCCGGCTCACAGCATAGAACTCGCCGCCGCCAAGCGCCGCGATCTGGCGCAGCGTAGGGTTGGCGTTCTCGCCCATTGAGACGATCGTAATCGTCACCTGATCGTCTCGCATGCTGCGAATAAGATCGTTGTAGTTGCTATCGGCCAGGCCATCGGTAAGCAGAATGACGTGTTTCACCCGCGCATCAACATCGCCGAGCGTTTGCGCGGCAAGTTCGACACCACTGCGGATGTTTGTGCCGCCACCATCGCTGATCTGGTTGAGCGCATCTTCGATAGCAAGAATGTCGGGCAGCGGTTGAATCGGCAAAACCGTGTTCGCCAGGTCGTCGAAGGCGATAACACCGATCTGGTCGCTACGCTCCAGGCCTAGCGTCGCCTGATACACCGCCTCCTTCGCCAAATCGAGCTTGCTCACACCGCGCTGGCTGTCGGCCATACTGCCGCTGCGGTCGATCACGAGGGCCAGCGCCAGATCGGGGCGCTCTTCCTCGGATTTCGGATCGAGTTCGACGGGCAGAACCTCGGCGATCGGGCTGCGCCGCCAGCCGCCCGCGCCGAAGGACTCAAGGCCGCCGATCATCGCCAAACTGCCACCCTGGTCGCGCACGTAAGAGGGTAGTGCCTCTTGCA
The DNA here is from genome assembly GCA_012031775.1 of Candidatus Altimarinota bacterium. Lineage (GTDB taxonomy): Bacteria > Chloroflexota > Chloroflexia > Chloroflexales > Chloroflexaceae > JAAUTF01. The sequence goes on from JAAUTF010000199.1 coordinate 912, forward strand.
ATTCGGGCGGCACGGCGCGCGCCGGCGTATCCACCAGCATAATCGCGGCATACTGACGCAGGGCCAGCGGATCGGCGGCCACCTGCAGCGGCGAGCGCAGTTCGACCCGTATCGCATTCGCTTCGAGTGCATTCTGCAGTGGTAGGGCGCGCTCGGCTTCGCTAGCGATCAGCAGCACGCGCGGCGGCCCCAGCACTTCGGTGAAGGCAGCAGCGCGATTATTAAGCGCCTGTGTATCGCCGGGAGCCTCGATCCGCGCTTCGAAACGCCGAAAACCGGCCTCACCGCTTGGCACCACATAACGCAACTCACGCTGGCCAGGTTCGAGGGTGAGCGCTTCACTCCCCACAAGCTCGCCATCGGCGAAGAACTGTAAAGTTGCCGGGCCGCTGATCGCGCTCTCGATGCGCACGGTGAGCGGAACTTCCTGGCCTTCGCGCGCGTCGCCCGGCGCGCTCAGTGCGCTAATCAGCACATCTGGCCCCGCTTCGCCGCTTAAAATTACACTATCGATCGGGATGGAGCGCACGGTCGCCAGACGCGCCGCATCGAAGGCTCGGCCCAGGTTCTCGCCGCCGTCAGAGAGCACCACAAGCCGGGCCTGGCTCTCGGCGGCACAAGCGCCAGGCCCAACTGTAAGGCACCGGCAAGGTTGGTGCGCTGTCCGGCAACACTTGAACTCAAGCGCTCAAGCTGTTCGAAGGAGGCAGGAGCGCGTTCAACCACGGCGTTTTCGCCAAAAACTACCACCGCCGCCTGATCGCCTGCGTCTTTCGTCGCCAGCGCCTCGTTGATATAGATCCGTGCGGCCTCGCGTTGAGCAGGGGAAACGAATCACTACCGTCGACAAGAAAAACCGTGGTGAGCATATCGACGGGGCGGCGGATCTGGGTACCGGCGAGGGCGAAGATAAGCGCGAGCAAGATCAACGAACGCAGCACAAAAAGCGCGGGCCAGCGCCAGGTGCCCAGCCGTCGCACGTTGACCGCATTCGTAGCGAAGGCAAAAGCCCACAAGAGCGGCACAAGCGCAAGCAACGTAAGCGCAAACGGGAAAATGAACGAAAGACGCATAACATCATCTTACCGCAAAGCCCGACCTTTTGCATGGCTCCTCTACGCGGCATTTCTTCCTACGTATTGGCTCACACACTTTAGCAGATTTTCCAGATCAAAAGGCTTAGCCAGAAAGCCCGAAGCATCTTTGACATGCATCGCTTCGACCCGTGTACCGGCGCTCATTAAAATCACGGGTAGCTCGGTAAAGCCTTGGTCGCGAAGAGTTCGCACTACCTCGGCACCGGTCATGCCGGGCATGGTATAGTCGACCAACATCAACGAAGGCGCGCGTTCCTTAACAGCGACGAGTGCGGCAGAGCCACTCTGAGCAAAGCGCACCGCATAACCCTCATCGGCAAGCACTTCGCCCAAGAGATTGAGTATTTCTATTTCATCGTCAACGATAAGGACATCCATGTGTTGCCTCAAGAAACCCATCGAGCGTTGAACCCCGTAGCTACATCCTGCGCGAAGAGGCCGAAGCGCAGGAGCACCTCGGCCTTTTACCTTTTGCTCGTTCTCGTAGCGACCTATACCTTCTTTTCATGAAGACCACGTAGCGGGAACACCGGTGGCCCTTCCAGTACATCGCCATTACGGTCGAAACGACCACCGTGGCACGGGCAATCCCAGCTTTGCTCAGCGTTGTTCCATCCCACGGTGCAACCAGCATGCGTGCAGACGGCCGAGCGCATAGTGAAGCTCCCCTGCTCATCGCGGTACACCGCTACTTGTTCACCATCGAGCCAGATCACACGCCCCTCGCCGCGTGGTACATCTTCTATTTTACCTTCAGTCTCATTCTTAAAAAATCCTTTAACGGCGTTAACCGCAAGGTTAGCATTTTCTCGAATGAGTTCAACCGTGCCGGTCAGAATGCTGCTCCGTCCAGCATCATAGAGATCGGCATACTGGTTGGGCCGCAGCAAGATCTGATCTGCAATAATCATAGCAGCAAGTGTGCCGAAGGTGGTGCCCGTCCCCGAGAAACCGGTGGCAACATACGTTCTGTCGCGCTCAGGATAGCGACCGATATAGGGCAGGCCATCGGCTGGCTCGTAAAATTGTGCCGACCAATGATTGATAAATTCGGCATCGCTAAAACGCGCACGAATATACTGCGCCAGGCGCTCAAACGGCTCCTCGGTGTCCTCTTCCTGGCCCGTACGATGATCTTCGCCACCGATAATGATCAAGTCACCGGCGCGGCGCGTATAGTGATAAGGATCTTCCATATCCCAGTAGAGTCCGGTAACCCCATTCGCCGCCCGCGCACTGTGAAAGGCATAAACGTACGATCGATAAGCGCGGATGCGCGGCTGGAAGAGCAGCACATCGTTGATAACCGTGTGTGTCGCCATCACCGCCACCGGCGCTATCACCTCGCCCGCGCCGCCAGCGAGCAGCACCTGGCAGGGCTGTCCATCGCGCACTTCAGCAACACGGCTTTCTTCGAATACATACGAGCCGTCGCCATCTACAAACCGTGCCAGCCCACTACAGTAGGCGTAGGGGTCGAATTGCCCCTGGTTGGCAAACGCGATCGCACCGTGGACGACAAATGGCAGATCGATTTGGTCGACGTCGCGCGCCGCGACCCCGGCAGCAAGCGCAGCCGCTAGCTCACTGCGCAGATCTTCAACCTCGCTCGCCTTCTCGGTATATAGATAGCCGGGAACACGTTGAAAAGCACAATCGATCTGTAACTCAGCAGCGAGCGTCTCGACCATACGAATTGAGTCGCGCACCGACGCCATCACCTGCCGTACTTTGTCGACGCCAAAGGTCTGGTTCAAAATCTACAAAACTTGTATCGAGGTGCTCGGTGAGATGTGCCGTCGAGCCGCCAGTAGTGCCCAGGCCGATACGGCTAGCCTCAAGCACAACGACGCGCCGCCCCGCGCGTTTCAGCAAAACAGCAAGCGTCAACCCTGTAATCCCCGCTCCAACAATAACAACATCGGCCTGCACTGTGGATGTGAGCGATGGGAAGGTCGGAGCTGAAGCGTGCTCGTGCCAGGGAGTCTCGAGCGTCCCAGAAATAGTCATCGTTGCCTCGCATACTTGAATAGCGCCATTCGTTCGAACGACGCACTGACTCCTGCGGTTGTTTTAGCAAGTATCAGGCCACAAGTGTGATCCGTGATCTGCACAGCTTCGTTTTACAAGCATGCACGCTCACGCTGCATGCTTTACGCTCCGCCCCGCACGCTTCACCTCGCTACAAAAATAGGATTCGTGAATAACCAGGGCTTGCCGCCCCAGTAGGCTTCGAGCCGGTAGACACCGGCTTCGGTGATAGTCTGGCGCAGGGCACGCGGAGCGCTGCAAAGCACATGGCCGTTACACACGAGGCGCAGCAACGCATCGCTGCCGACATCGGCGACAACAGTGGCAGGCGTGCCGTTAAGGCGCAGCGTATCGCCGATTGTCGCCCCGGCTAGCGACCCGTTGATGGTGAAACGAAGCGCCGGGGCCGCGCCATCGAGCCGATTGATGAAATAGCTACGCCCACCGCCGATCGCGGCGAGGATCTGCGCGCGCGCGCTAAGTGCATCGCTGCTGAGCGGGCGATCGAGCAAGGCGTAATTGGTCAGTGTTCCAAACATCCAGCGATAGGAGAAAACCTCAACCTCGCCCCAGGGCACTGGCTGCTTAAAGGCATGCACATCAATACCGCCGATGCCGAAGGTATGCTTACCAGCCATGTTGAGGCGATCCCACCAGGCGAGCGTTGCCGGCGAGGGGCCGTTGAGGCCAAGACGAGCGAAGAAAAAGTTCAGATATTTATTGCGTTCGGTCATATGCTCGCCCCAGTCGGACATTACGTTCCAAAGCTCGATGCCCATAGCGCGCCCATCACGCCGCGTCGGGCCATCGATCGTCCAGTCTTCCCAACGGTAGTTCGCCTTAAACCGGTTCGCCACACGCTCATCAGGGTGCGCGATAATGCCGAAACCGCCACGGGCGTAGACTTCATCGATATACTCCTGCGGCGCAAGCTCGTTGTCGACCACAGTATCGATATTAAGCGCAAGAAAATGGTTGCGCGCAGGGGTGATCTCGTAGCCAACAATCACCAACACATCGTCGATCCAACCCTCGAACGGCTTCCCCGCCAGCGTATCGTGGTCGGTGACAACAATCCAGCGCAGACCAGCCTCGCGAGCGGCGGCGGCAATAGCCGGAATGCTGCCGCTTCCGTCCGAATAGCGCGAATGAATATGAATAGCGCCCGGGTAACAAAAGGCAAAATGCTTCATAGCGTAAATAGTACCTTAGTAGGAAGAATTGCGTATAGCGCGTGTTACAGTGCGGTGGTATAAGTAGAGTAACTGGTTACCTCTCCATCGTTGATAAGGCGTCGCAGTTTACATGGTCATAACACACAGGAGGAACCCGCATGGAACCGCTCACTTGGTTGATGATGGCCGCCGCCGCAGTCGGCGCTGCTGGGCTCTGGTTTAGCTGGAAGCGTCGTAGCGCGCAGGACACGAGCAACAAAAAGTAAAGCGCAGGTATGCTACCACAAAGCGGCGGAAGCGATGCTCCCGCCGCTTTGTGATTCCGACGTATAATTGGAGAGGAGTTTGGCAGCGGGAGCTGGCAGCTCCCGTTGCCAAACATAACAGTATTAAAACGGTGACACGATGACTGTAACAGACGAGCTTTGTATTTTGCTAGTTCACGCCCACCCCGACGACGAGTGCCTTTCGACTGGCGGCGTGCTGGCGCGGTATAGCGCTGAGGGCATTCGTACAGTACTGGTGATCGCCACCGGCGGCGAAGAGGGCGAAATCGTTGTGCCAGAGCTAGATACGCCGGAAAATAAGGCGCGCCTGAAAGAGATTCGCGACGAAGAACTGGCGTGTTCGGTGCAACATCTGGGTGTAGACGCGCTGCTGCGGCTTGGCTACCGTGACTCGGGTATGGTCGACACGCCCGCTAACGCTAACCCGGCAAGCTTTCATCAGGCCGACAAAGAAGAGGCGTTGCGCCGCGTGGTGACGCTTATCCGGCATCATCGACCGCAGGTGCTGGTGACCTACGACGAGCGCGGCGGCTACGGCCACCCCGATCATATCGCCTGCCATGTGGCGACGGTTGCAGCTTTCGAGGCAGCGGGCGACGCAACACGCTTTCCCGAGGCGGGCGCGCCATGGCAGCCGCTAAAGTTATACTACACCGCCTTCCCACGCCAGGAGATCTATCGCGCCTGGGAAATTATGCGCGAGCGCGGCATGCCCACCCCGCTCGATGACCCCGAATTCGATGTGACGCGTTTTACTACCCCCGACGACCGCGTGACGACGACGGTGCCGATCCACGCGTACCTGCCGCAGAAACGTGCCGCGATCGACTGCCACGTCACGCAGATCCGCAAGGACAGCCCTTTCCTGAGTATGCCCGAGGACATCGGCAGCGAGCTATTCGGCGTCGAGCATTTTATCCGCGTGGAAAGCCGAGTGGCGGTACCAAGCAGCGCCGTGCGCGAAGATGATCTTTTCGCCGGGTTGCGGTAACAGGAAGCTATTGATCGTGTCGGCCGGTAAAGCAGCTCTGTCGGTGCAGTTAGCGCAATCAACCGCACCGACAGAACTGCTGAATACGACCTATTTATGAAAAGCAGCGACGACAATTTGCGCCTCTACGACGATTGCCGCACGGGGCGCGCTGAAGGCTACGAAGCGCTCTGGCCCGGCCTCTACCGGGTAGCCTATGCAATGCTGCGCGAACTGCCGGATCGCGATCAAGCAGCGGCAGACTGTGCGCAGTTGGCGCTGATCAAGGTGTATCAGACGATCGCGAGCTGTCGGACGCCGACGGCCTTTCGTGCCTGGACGATGCAGATCTTGCGCCGCGTGGTACTCGACGAACTGCGTCGCCCGGAGCGGCGGCGGCGTATGGCGATGCCAGCGGAAGACAGTAGCGATCTCGCACTAGCACCAACCTCGGTTGACGATCTCGCCGCGGTAGTGCAGCAGATACTTACCGCCGCGCCGCTCAGCGAGCGCTCGCGGCGCGTGGTGGTCGGGCGCTACTTCGCGGAGCGCAGCGACGAAGATTTGGCCGCAAGCGAAGCCACACTAAGCGGCGAAGAAGTGCGGCCATCGCACATCCAGGTGACACGCTCCAAAAATCTGGCCAAGCTGCGCAGCGACCCGCAGATCATCGCCCAGCTACGTGAACTCGTCGATCCGTAAAGGAAAGGTTGAGAACGCGCAGGTCGTCTCTGTGAGTAGAGCGCAGAGCATTGAACCAAGAACCAAGAACCAAGAACTAAGAACCAAACAATCGCAGAAGGCGCAGACCACAGACCGCAGCGCGTAAGGGCCAAGCATGCTGCGCCCCAACAGACCGGCAGCTCAGAGAGATGATCGCTATGGACAGCAAACAACAAGCACAGAACCTGGCCGAGACACTGCTCGCCACCCACGACGAGGCGGCATGTAGCCAATGCCTCGACGCGCTTGAAGCGTATGTTGCGGCGCAGCTTGCGCGGCAAGCGTACCGAGCCCTGTTTCCACAGACCGCGCGCCACCTCGATAGCTGCGTAGCCTGCGCTGAGTCCTATGCTGTGCTCTACGAGGTACTACAACCAGGTGCTGCCCTCAGCGCGCCCGCCCGCATCCCCGCCCCCAATCTCTCCTTCCTTGCATCGCCGCGCGAGGGCATCAGCCACAGCGGCACAGCGATTTTCGTGCAGTTGGCGCAGGCGCTGCGGGAAGCCTTTGCCCTCCCGCAGCCACCTGCGCTCGCCTTCCGCGACGGCGAACAGCCGCCGCTCTTTAGCGTCGCGCTGAGCGGTGTGAACGCTGCGGTGGAACGTTTACAGGTAACTGCCTACCCGAGCGACACAGCTGAGCACTGCCTGGTGCAGCTGCAAATTGAACTGCGCGAGCGCGCCTGGCCCGATCTCGCCGATCTTCGGCTGCAGCTGAGCTGGCAAGGCGGCAGTGCTACAGCCAGCACCGACAGCTGGGGCAGCGCTGTGTTCACCGCCGTGCCACGCGACGCGATAGCGAGTTTGGCGTTGACGCTGATGATCGATTAAGGGTGTAGGGCACAGCAGGTGCCTGGGCACCAGGCTACGCCCTTAGACACGGTTCGCCCGTACGTGACCGTTTTGGCGCACGCCAGGTTCAGGAACAGGTTGGTGCTCGTCAGTGGTGGCGACACCGCCATCACCACTGACGAGCACCAACGGCTTTTTTGCAACCTTGTCTTACGGTGCTGCGCCGCTCGTGATAAGCACATACGCCGCCCAGAACTGCTCGTCGGTATAGCCCTCGCTGGTGCGTAGCGCGCGTTGTGCCGCTGCGAGCGCCGCTGCTGCGTCGCCATGTTCTCCAGCCACGAGCAGCGCACGATAGAAGTGCTCCATCAATAGGCGGGCCGAGCGATCTTCCACTGGCCAGAGAGTCACCAATACGGCGCGCGCGCCGACCTGCAAAAACGCCCGCGCCAGGCCGAGCGGCTCGTCGCCGCGCAAGATCTGGCTCACACCGCTGCGGCAAGCGCTGAGTACCACGAGATCGGCCTGTAGTCGCAACTGTGCGATCACCTCGGCCGCGCTCAGGCGCTCGCCGGGGCCAACTTCGAGCCAGGAGCCCAGTGGGTCGCGGGTATCGAACTGGCCGTGACAGGCGAGGTGGAGGTAACGAAACATGCCTGCGCTGGCGACGAGGCGCGCGACGATCCCCGCTTCACCGCGCTGGAATTCTCCACCAGTTATGGCGGCAACAGCGACAGCTTCGGCCTCGGTGTGGCGCAGTGCGCGCGCGCCGCCATCATAACCTAACGCCAGGCAGCTCTTCAGCGCCGTTACCGCAGCACCCGCCGCCCGCACAAAAACGGTCGCGCTTGGTGTATAGCGCAGCGTCGCAACCTGGTCGAGCAGCGGCTGCCCAGCGGCGTTGCGCAAGGCAGCGAAGGGCACCTGGTGCAAGGGCCCATGCGGCACAAGTATAAGATCGGTCGCCGCTGCGATCAGATCGGCTACCGGTGCGAGCAGCGCGTCGTAGAGGCGGCGCAAAATCGTAGGTCGCAGAAAGCGCCGTCCATCGGCCAGGCCAGGCGCAGCGCTGTGCAGCAGGTTGGGGTCAAGGTCGCAGGGCACGACGCGCACGGCATCCTTTGTAACCGCAAAACATATTAAGCGCGCCGGAAACGCCAGACAGGTGTGCAAGCTCGCGGCGGCTGCGGGCATACACGCCAGCAGCGGGTTCTCGTGCAGACCAACACCGGTGCTCACATAACAGAGCATCAACGTATCGAGCGGCAGCAGCGTGCGCAACTCTGCACACGTCACCGGCTCGACCCGCAGCGCAGGCAGCTCAGAGCGGCGGGGC
>JAAUTF010000200.1 GCA_012031775.1 Candidatus Altimarinota bacterium
GTTTTGGCCATACTCACATTCCGCTCGCTTTGCCCTGGGGCGACGTGCTGCTCGTTAACCCCGGCGCTATCGCCTCGGGCAACTATTTTACGCGCCAGCTGCTACATTCGGTGGCGCGCCTGCTGATCGATACAGCAGGCGCCGTTTGGGTGGAGCACTGCGACCTCGATCGCAACAACGCGTTATTCACACCGACGCTCGATCTCGACGCCGGTTTTCGTGCTGCGCTCGAACTGGTCAGTGCGCCGATCGCCGATCACGAGATGCTTGCGCTCTGGCCGCACCTCCGCACGCTGCTGGAACCGCTGGCGCTGAGCGTCGCCGAGCGCGAGCTGTTGCACGCTGCCCTGCAACAGCTCGCCTTGCCCTATTGGCAAGGCGCACCCGGACTGATCACGCGGCAGGCCGTGGTGAGCGCGCTGCGTGCAAGCGCCGACAACGCGCTGTGGGCAAAGGTATCGCCGTTGTTGAATGTGACGTGACAGAATTCTCGTAATTGGGTTACGCGCATCATCTATGCATGCCCCGACCCGCACGGCGGCGCGACACGCCTCGATCGCTTCGGCATTGGTAGTGTTTACGGGCGGCGCTGGCCGCAAGTCATCGTTGGCACGGGGCGTGCCGAGTCTTGCGCGTTGATTATCGCGTTTCTGCGCACCGACAAGTTCATTAATGCGACAACTATGCTGCCCGATTTTCTCGCATTACAGGCGGAGGGATTGTGATGTAGAATGGCTGCATGTTTGTTATGGCAATCCTAAAGAGTTGGTGAGAAGGTGGTGGTGCGAGCACGCGGTGCCGATGCGTGCTTGCACCATCTTTACTACAAGCTATTTAGGTTTACTGTGGAGGAAACCTATGCTCGGAATTGGCGAAATTGTTGTGCTCTTCGTCTCTTTTGGCATTCCATTGGCTATTCTTAGCGTCATTGTCGTGGTTGGCATACGCTTGCTGCGCGCTGTTGCCCAGCTACAGGCGAGCCTGCAACGCATCGAAGACCGTTTGAATAAGCAAGAGTGAGCATTTTAATGCACATCGCTGTTCTTCTCTACCCACACATGACAGCGCTCGACGCGATTGGCCCGGCCGAGGTGCTGGCGCGTATTCCCGGTGCGCAGCTTAGCTGGGTTGCAGTGTCGCCTGGCCCACTGCGCACCGATGCTGGCCTGACATTTGACCCCGGATTACACGCTGGATGCTGTGCGATCGCCTGATATTGTGCTCGTCCCCGGCGGCGCGAGGATCTGCGATTGATACGCCGCAGATTCTAGATTGGCTGCGTGCCGTGCATCCGCACACGCGCATCACGAGTTCGATTTGTACTGGAGCGCTTGTTCTCGGTGCCGCCGGCCTGCTGCGCGGCATCCGTGCGACCACGCACTGGTATAAACACGAGCAGCTGCGTGGCTATGGCGCGCGCCGCGACGGCGGCGTGTGGTGCGCGACGGGCGCATCATGACCGCAGCAGGTGTCTCTGCCGGTATCGATATGGCGCTGACGCTGACCCGCGATATCGCTGGCCCGATCGTGGCGAAGGCGATACAGCTTGGCATCGAATACGACCCGCAGCCGCCCTTTCGCAGTGGTTCCTATACTCATGCCGGCTGGCTCATCCGCTGGCTCACCCGCCGCGCGATGCGACGCTATTATGAGCGGCGTTTGTAGCCTGGGCTTAGCATGCTACGCCATACGCGGTGAGTGGCATAGGTGGTATGAGAAGAAGGGTGCCGCCGGAACTCAGTGCCATTCTAAATACTGAATCTTGAATTTTAGCTAAGCGAGAGAGCAATGGCCCAGGGCGCAACCGTGTACAATCTTTCGATCGAGCTTGCTGATGTAGACCGTGGCGTGTATGAGTCGTTTGAGTTGCGCACGGCGCGTCACCCCGCCGAGAGCGCGGAGTACCTGGTCACGCGGCTGCTGGCCTATTGCTGCGAGTACGCCGAAGGCATTTCATTCACCCAGGGCATCTCCGCTGGCGACGAGCCGGCGATCTGGTTGCGCGATGCCACCGGGCGCGTGCTGCTGTGGGTCGAGGTTGGCTTGCCCGATGCCGAGCGGCTGCACCGCGGTAGCAAGCAAAGCGAGCGCACAGCGGTCTACACGCACCGCGACGTAACTCAGCTGTTGAGCCAGCTTGTGGGCAAGAAGATCCATCGCGCCGCAGCGATCCCGGTGTACGCCTTCGACCGCCGCCTGATCAAGGCGCTCGCCGAAAGCGTCGATCGCCGCAGCACTCTACGTATCACCATCACCGAGGGTCAGCTCTTCGTGGCGCTCGGCGATCTCAGCCTGAGTGGTAGCGTCACGACCCATAGCCTGGCCTGAAGCGAAGAGCAGGTCGGTTGCGCCAGGGCAGGATTGCCATCGACCGGCGCAGGCAACGACGCGGGCTGAGCCGGTCGCAGCCAGCGGAACAAAGGTCGACGCAACGCTTCTGCCCGCCGCTATAAAGCGGATGGTGCGAAAGATGCAATACAGAGCTGCATACGGCCGCTCACGTGATCTGTGGGCTGTCAAAGCTGTAGTGTGAGGGTGCAATGCTGTTTGATGGGTGGCAGGGAATCTGGCGTACCGCCCTGGTGGGGGTGCTGGCCTATCTAGCCTTGATTATAATCCTGCGGGTGTCGGGGAAGCGCACGCTTTCAAAAATGAACGCGTTTGATTTGATCGTCACCGTGGCTTTAGGTTCAACGCTGGCGACGATTCTGCTCTCGGCGGATGTGGCGCTTGCCGAGGGCCTTACTGCCCTGGCGGTGTTAGTCTTGCTGCAATTCGTGATCGCCACGCTCTCGGTGCGCTCGAAAATGGTGAGCAAGCTAGTGAAATCGGAGCCAGCGCTGCTGGTGTACCAGGGCCGCTTGCTGAGCGACGCTCTGCACCGCGAACGTGTTGTGGCAGAGGAGGTATTGGCAGCGGTGCGCTCGGAGGGTATCGCCGATCTGGCAGCTGTGGCGGCGGTAGTCTTGGAGACGGACGGCACCTTCACTGTGGTAGCACAAAACGAGCAGCCGGCGCATTCCACGCTGCGCAACGTCAAGGGCTACCCGCCGCAGCACGAAAGCTAGCCGCCGTGATGCCGCGCTGCCATACCAAATGGAGTTAGAGCCAGTGCAACCTGCTGCGGCGCAGCCACCCCAAACCCCGTGCCAGAGGCGATGTTGCAAGGTGCGGCATCTGCTTTAGGAGTGCTACGATGGAACCCTTGAGAGCACTGCCATCGCGGCTGGCCACCATCCGCGATAAGCTCCGCACTAGCTTCTGGTTTGTGCCAGCGCTCATGAGTGTGGCGGCCGCTATTCTCGCCTTCGTGACGCTGTTTATCGATGCGCGGCTCGGCGAAGATGGTTTGAGCCGGCTGACCTGGCTGTATAGCGGTGGACCGGAGGGCGCGCGCTCGCTGCTTTCCACAGTGGCGAGTTCATCGATCACGGTGGCGGGCACAACCTTCTCGATCACGATCGCGGCGCTAAGCCTGGCTTCCTCGCAGTTTGGGCCGCGGCTGCTGCGCAATTTTGTGCGCGACACCGGCAACCAGGTGGTGCTTGGCACCTTTGTCGCAACCTTCCTCTATTGCTTGCTGGTAGTGCGTACCGTGCGCGGCTTAGAAGACAACCGAGTCGTGCCGCATCTTTCGGTGACGATCGGCGTGCTGCTCGCCATTGCCAATCTGGGTGTGTTGATTTACTTTATCCATCACGTCGCGATGGCCATTCGCGCCGACAAGGTTATCGCTGCGGTTGCTCACGATCTCGATCAGGCGGTGGAGGATCTCTTTCCAGCTCAGCTTGGCCAGGGGCTAGTGGCTCAGCACGCAAACCAGACGGCTAGCGTGCCGGATGTGCCCCCCGATGCGCAGCCCGTCGCCCTCGACCACGACGGGTATCTGCAGATGATAGACGCTGATATGTTGTTGGGGTTCACCACCGAGCACGACCTGACCGTGCAGCTGTTGCGGCGGCCCGGCGAGTTTATCGTGGCGGACGAGCCGATCGTTATGGTATGGCCACAACAGCGGCTCGACCCAGATCGTTGTAATGTCATCCGCGACGCATTTATCCTGGGCGGTGAGCGCTCGGCGCAGCAAGACGTATTGTTTGTGATCAATCAGCTAGTCGAGGTAGCAGCGCGTGCGCTTTCGCCTGGCATCAACGATCCTTTACCGCGATCACCGCGCTCGATCGGCTTGGCGCAACGCTATGCCGCGTGGTACGGCGGCCCTTGCCCGATGGCCACCGCTACGATGACCAGGGCCAGTTGCGGCTTATCGCCAAGCCAGTGCATTTTGCCGAACTCGTGGGTGCGTCCTTCGATCAGCTTCGTGTCTACGGGCGCGATAACCTGGTGGTGATGCTGACATTGCTCAACACCCTGGCGCGGGTTGGTGCGGCCACCGTTGCCGATGAACAGCGCGCAGCCCTGCGTCGACAGGCGCAGTTAGCCTTTGAAGGCAGCACACCGGCTCTCGTCACCGCAGGCGATCGCCAAACCTTAGCGGATTGTTATCGTGAAGTGCTTGCCAGCTTCGTTTCGGTGGAATAAGGCCACGAGACAGCATCGAAAGTCGCGCCCAGCTCACGGGCCGCGCCAGCGGTATCAGCTGCACAGCCTGACTCAGGTGCGGTGTCGTCCACTCCATCAATACCGGAATGTAATGGCATGACCGAGAAGCTTTGCCATAAACCTACGGAATGATAGTTCCTCCGATGGAAGCGTTACTTTAGGCGGTTCCTCATTCGTTGCAAGAATCAGGCATGTTGCTCGATACAAATCTTTTTCCATGAGTCGGCGACAAAGAATTTCATATCGCTTGCTATACGACACACCCCAATACTTGTCTTGACCATTTCGCTTCTGTTCAACTTCTGAGACAAACGCTTCGTCAACTGGAAAGTGAGGTTGTCGTATAAATTTTCGTTCGTGGACTTTTGCATAGTCTTCCAAGAAATACATTGCATCCTCTAGACAGAGAGGGTTCTGATGCCATAAATATCAAGCGAAATTTGTGTTGCTGTATCTATAGAGAAATCATTCTAAGAACGGACAGACAAGAGTACCACCATACTTGACAACAAAGGAACTTGGAAAGCGGCGTGTTTCAAGCTCGTGCCGAAAGGCAGCCGCCAGCGACACGAGATCCGGGTGGGCATGATTATGGTGAACCGTGCGGCGTACCGCTTTCCAGACGTGCTCCTGTGGGTTGAGATCGGGTGCGCCGACCGGGAACCAGATGACCTCGATGCGCCACTGCTGCTGGAGAAACTGCTGGACTTTGGCGGCGGTATGCCAGGGCGCACGATCCCACAACAGCAGAATGGGCCGGTCGGGATAGGCGGTAAGCACCGCTTCCAGATGCGCAATCGTGGTCTCGGCGTTCAACGTGTCGGCCTGGGTTGTCGTCACGCCACCGGTCTGGAGATTGAGCGTGCCAAAGAAACTCGTCGTGTCTTTGCGCGGGTCAATCCGCACCTGGGGCGTGTGCCCGCGCGGTGCCCAGACCGCCTGCGGCGTGGCTTGGATGCACAGCTTGGCCTCGTCTTCGGCCAGCACCACGACGTCGTGCAGATCTTGCAGTTCGTCGATTAGTTTTTTCGGTGTCGGCCTCCCACTGCAGCACGTCCGCGCTACGCCGTGATTTGAACACCCCGTCCGGACGCTGAAAGGTGAAGTCACACGCAGCAAACAAGCTGTAATAGGAGGTAGTGCTCGGATAGGTGACGCCATACCACTGCTGGACGGCGGCCCGCAGATCGGCCACCGTCCAGTGCATCCCGGTCGTGGTGGCGGTGGCCGCACCGAGCGCCTGCTGGGGCGTGAGTTGATGCAACAGGGTGCGCAGTTCGGCGCGTTGGGCGGTGGTCAGTTTGCGATTATTCCCGCCGCAGCGGTGGTCGGCCAACGCCGCAACACCGTCGGCCCGATAGTGCGCCCAACATTCCAGCAGGCGCGTGCGGCTCAACCCCGTGATCAGCGTGATCTCGTCGACGGGATACCCGAGGCTATACAGCCGCACCGCTTGGATGCGGGTGCGGGTACCGCCGTGACGCTCCTGCTGTTCCGCCTGCCACAAGGCACTGATCGCCTCGGGTGTCAAGTGATACCGTGCTGTTCCCATCGCTCCAGTATACGACATTTGCCTGATTTGTCTATATATCGCGTTTCTGAAACGCATCCTTCAATTCAGTTCTTTGTGTTAGTGTCAACGTTGAGAATAGTGGCAGCCGAATGCGTCGCAAGTATTGTGCTTGCATGCGAAGGTATCCGCCTCGCATGCGTACTCCATAGCTTTCGACAAAGAATTTTCCGATATTACTGATAAGGATCGCGCCAAGCACTTCAAGATCCCAAGTTGACGAGGAAACATAGTACAGGTTGTGATGAGGATAGGTCGTTCCTTGATCAAGAACCGCATGGATGGCGTTCTTAATATCCGGAATATAGAGCTTACACTTTTTCAGTAGGGACAGATCTACAATTGTACGGTACCACGCATTCTTATTGTTCTTCGCCACATTCCGCTGCATAAGCTCACCCTGATGTTTCTGAAAATATTCGGCTAATCGAGGATAGTGGTTAAGTTGAACGAGGCCATGCTCTTGCCATGGGTTAACGAGATAGGTGTTTGACCAGTGGAGAACTCCAGAAACAATATCATTTGTACGAGCAAGTGGCAAGAGACGATCTTTTTCTACAAGTGATGTGTCAGTGGTAAGATAGACCTTGTCTAATCCACTTGCAACACCGATTCCTACGTGTACTCCAGTCTCTTCGATGGAAGGAAAACGTTGCTCTAGTAACTGGAGTATTTCTAATTTCCCTGGCTCAATAATGGCCCACGGCGTCCGTGGTTTGAACCATTGGTGAGATTTATATGCCCGTAAACCATCTTCGACAATGTGCGTAGCTATCGTGTTACTCATTAACTCTCGCAATTTCGTCGTAATGACGGTGGGGTGAAATAGTTGTGTATCATTATCGGCCCAGGCAATGACAGTCGTATCTTGTTTTTCATTAACAATAACTATGATTGCAGGATAACTTGACACGTCATGGTCAAATGCTGCTACCTTGTGCATTTCGATGATGTATTTCATCGAATATCGCAGCGCAATAAGATCTCGTAACTGTCCTCCATATTGATTCTTCATCCATCTGTCAGCGCAAATAAACGCACAAACCCCAATGGCAATGGTATTCCAACATGCAATCTACAATCTGCAATCTACAATCTGCAATCTACAATCTACCTCCATCCCGTGCGTTCGCGGCTTGCGGCGTGTAGATCGTCTGCGCCACCGATGCGGCAATCGCGCGCCGCCCTTCGGCCAGGCTCTCCGGTGGAATGCGCGCAGGGCCACCAGTGTTTGTAAGCAAAGGGCTCGATGCTGTCGCTGTACTCCTGACTTCTGACTCTTGACTCCTGACTCCTGACTCCTGACTCCTGAATTCCCCCCCAATATACCCCAGTAGCGATGGCCTGCACCAGGATATTGCCTAACGCGGTACACTCAGCTGGCCCGGCAACAACGGTGCGTTTGCAGGCATCGGCGGTGAGCTGGCAGAGCAGCGCGTTCTGGCTGCCGCCGCCCACTATGCGCAGCGTTTCGATGCGTCGCCCGCTGATCTGTTCCAGCGCGTCCACGACGGAGCGATACTTCAGGGCGATGCTTTCCAGGCAGCAGCGTACGATTGCCCCGACACTTGTTGGCTCCGGCTGCCCGCTGCGGCGACAGAATGCGCGAATAGTGGCGGGCATGTCGCTGGGCGCCAGAAACTCCGCTGCGTCGGGTCGACCAGCGCTGCCAGCGGCGTTGCCTGCTCGGCCAGCGCGATCAATTCTGCCCAGCTATAGTCGTGGCCTGCTTGTCGCCAGTGGCGCTGGCATTCCTGCAGTAACCACAGCCCGCCGACGTTTTTAGCAGGCGGATCGTTCCACCAACGCCGCCCTCGTTGGTGAAATTCAGCTGTCGCGCCGCATCGCTTAGCACTGGTTCCATCACCTCAACCCCCACCAGGCTCCAGGTGCCGCTGCTGATGTAGGCGCTGTGTTCATCTAGATCGGGCACGGCGG
The DNA here is from genome assembly GCA_012031775.1 of Candidatus Altimarinota bacterium. GTDB lineage: Bacteria > Chloroflexota > Chloroflexia > Chloroflexales > Chloroflexaceae > JAAUTF01. The sequence continues at coordinate 8,072 of JAAUTF010000200.1, forward strand.
CGACTGCGCTGGCGGTGTCGTGCGTGCCGACCGCGATCACCGGTACGTCGTGGCGCAACCCGAGCGCGTCGCGCAGCTCTGGCAACAGCGGGCCAAGGATCGTCCCTGGCGCAACGAGCGGCGGCAGCAAATGCTGCGGGATGCCAAGTGTGTCGCATAGTTCAGCCGCCCAGGCTTGTGTGCGTGCGTCGAGCAGCATAGTTGTGCTGGCGTTGGTGTATTCGGCCACCTTGCGCCCCGTCAGCCAGTAGTGCAAGAGATCCGGCATCAGCAGCAGATCGCTGGCGGCGGCCAGCTGCCCATCAGCGGCGCGCCCGGCGGCAACGAGTTGGTAGAGCGTGTTAAAGGGCAGCCGCTGCATGCCGGTTATTGCGTAGAGGTGCTCGGGCGGGACAAGTGTATCGACCAGCTCGGGCACCCCGGTTGTGCGTCGGTCGCGGTACGCGAAGGGCATGCCGAGCAAGGTGCCGCTTGCGTCGAGCAGCCCATAATCGACTGCCCACGTGTCGATGCCGATGCCTGATAGCGGCGCGTCGTGCTGCACGGCATAGGCCGCAATGCCAGCCTTAATCTCGTGCCACAGCTGCGCGGCATCCCAGTGCAGGTGGCCGTCAACTTCGCTCACGCCGTTGGCAAAACGATGCAGCTCGCTCAAGGCGAAACGTGCGCCGTCCCACTGACCAAGCATCACCCGCCCGCTCGAAGCGCCGATGTCGATGGCGAGGAAGTTTGCTATTGTCATACGCGCCCTCTTCTGAGGCACCAGTGGCGTGATAGCGCAGCTGTCACGCCACCGGGCGATTTCACCGCAAAAACGCCTCGTGCAGCCCGCCATCGACGCTAAGGATCTGGCCGGTGGTCTGGTGTAGGCGGTCGGAGAGCAAGAGGAAGATCGCCTCGGCCTGATCGGCGGGCGTGATCGGTCGTTTCAGCAGTGTGCGGTTAGCGTAAAATTGTGCCAGTTTTGCGGTCAGCGCCTCGGTCGGCTCGTCGTCGCTGTAGGCGATCGCGTATTTTGCCAGCGAGCCGATCACGCGTTCGCGCGGAAACATACCGCTACCCTGTACGACTGTTGCCGGTGCCACGCCGTTCACGCGCACCAGCGGCGCAAGTTCCACCGCCAGCTCGCGCACCAGGTGGTTCGCCGCCGCCTTGCTTGTATCATAGGCCAGCGACCCCTTTTTGGGCACCACCGCATTAACCGAGGTTGTCAATACCAGGTTGGCCGGCAAGCCCTGGGTGCGCCAGA
>JAAUTF010000201.1 GCA_012031775.1 Candidatus Altimarinota bacterium
ACCGGGAAGAGCAGCGCCGGATGCGGCATTCGCCCATCGAGCAGCATACGCTCCGTACCCGCGCTGATCGAAGTGAATGCCGTGCGCACCAGCACATCGCCTGCACGCGGTTCTTGCACCTGCACCGTGCGCAGTTCGATCACGTTCCGTTTTGGAATTACCACTGCTTGCGATTTGATCGCCATAGCCGTGTCTTTCTAGAGAGTAGCTTGTGCAAGGCATGCCACGGCCAAGCTTTGCACAGGCTTCTTTATGTTACTGTTGCTTTGAGCTCGCGACGCTGCCGCCCAGAACGAATACCTTTGACGATGAACTGCGCCGCATTCACCATATAGGTGAGATAGGCAAAAGCATCACCATCATCACCGCAGGCTCGCTCCAGGTGAGCCACACGGCCACGAAATACAGATTGTGGGTGATGATCGCCACCAGATTACCTAGATCCTCCCAGAAGAACTCCTTGCACATAAAATAGTGCCCGTAGACGTCCTTCTCCCAGAGCATGCCGGTGATCGTTAGCGCCCAGATCAACACGATTTTTACCCAAACGCTGATCGTGGTGATCGAGTAACCTTCGCCGGTTATGAGGTAGCGCACCACCAGCGAGAAACTGATCAAAAAGACGAGAAACTGGATCGGGGCCAGAATGAACTGCACCCGCGTCCAGGGGGACGCCTCACGGCGTGCAAATTGTTCGGGTGTGTACATAGGTTACAGGTTACAGGTCATAGGTTACAGCCTGAATAACTTAACTAACAAACCGGGTTACGGTGACGATGAAGCGGTGCTCGACGTTTTCGGCGGCCTCAAGGTCGGGCCAGCGCTGCTGAGCCCAGGCCGTAAGTTTGTCGATCGCTGTAGCCAACAAAGTCGTCGGGCAAGGCCCAGGTTTCCGCGTCCACACGGGCAGCCATGCCAGCCAGAATCTGCGCCGGGCTGAGCGCGCGCCGCCAGCTGGCTACGATTTGCGGCTCGGCACTTGTGCCGCCATATCGTGCTAGTGCCTGGCCGATAGCCGCGCCCGCGCCAGGTGGACGAATGCCGGGTTGCAACTCGATCAACACGTGGCGTAACTGGCCGCGCAACAAGCCCACGCACGATTCGGGGTCGCGCCAATCTTGGCCCTGGATGAAGGCAGCACCGCTGCGCAGCACACGCACGATCTCGGCCAGGCCAGCGCGCCAATCGGGCAGCAGATGCAACACGTGTACTGCCAGGGCGGCACTAAAGCTCGCATCGGCAAAGGGCAAATGCGTAACATCGCCCTGGAGTAGCGCTAGCCGATCGCCCAGCTTGCGCTCGGCGGCGCGCATGTTGGCGATCGCCAGCATCTCGTGCGCGATGTCGACGCCGACGACAGCGACCCCCGCCGCTGCGAGCGGTAAGGCGATGCCGCCCGGTGCCCGCGCCAAGCTCTAGCACCGGCCCACCGTGAGCCAATGCTGCCAGTGCTACCCCAATTTGCGCCGAAACCTCCGGCGGATGCGCCCGCTGCGCATCGTAGGAGCTAGCGATTTTGTCGAATGCGATTTCAATTGCCATAGATTAAGTGCTAGCGTGGCGTGCGCCTGCACACCACGCTACCGATGTGTTTTTAATCGCCTGCGGTATCCAAGGCGAGCGTACGCCCAAGATCCTGGGTGGTGAGGCCTTTAAAGCGTTGCACGCTGATACTGCGCAGCACGCCGATCGCTACGACCATCACCAGCGCCTCAAGGCCGAAGATCAGGGTGTAAGCTGTGGCCGGGCTGAGCAAGTTGCTCTCGATCAGGCCGGTATGCAAGCCACCGCTGAAGATATTGGCGAAACCATTGCCGAGGCCCTGCGCCATACCCCAGAGCCCCATGTACAGCCCAACAAAGCCGTCGACCGTCATCTCCATCATCATCGAGAGCGCACCGACGTTAAACAGGCCAGTGCCAATACCCATCACAAAGAGGGCGGGCACGATCAGGCCCTGTTGCAAGGTGAACGAGGAGACTGCCAGCCCGCCGAGGCCGAACGCAATACTCAGCCCGCCGATAGATGCGATAAGCTTCTTCGAAAGGGGCAAGAACATTGAGAGAATGCCCATACCGAGCATACCCAGCAATACGCCACCACCCCACATCTGCTGGAAGCTCGTTGTCTCCGCGACCGTCATATTAAAGACTTCCGCACCAAAAACTTCGAGGATGGCATCCTGCAAGAAGATGCCCATAATCGACAGCAGTACAAAGGCGAAGAAGCCGCGCACCTGGCTATTGGTGCGCATCAGCTGTATGCCGAGACGCAGGGTATTCATGGGTGCCGTCTCAAGCCGCGGCTCAGCCATCAGCGCCTGATGCTCCTCGCGACTGATACGACGCTCCATACCGATCAGACCCAGTACCGCCGCTGTCATCACCACCGCCGGTGTCAGGTTGTAGAGAAACTGCATACGCTCAGGGCTGTACTCTGGCATAATCGACTTTGCCACGCCCGCCGAGACGATGCCGCTGAGGATCACAAACGTCCATACTACGGCGATCACACCACCGCGCTCTTTCGGGGTGGTCACCTCGGCCACCAAGGAATTGCTCGATGTGCCGTTGGCCGCCATCGCAATACCGAAAACGAACAGCAGCCCGGCTGCCGCCAGCATCGCCAGCGGCGAGCGATCGCCGAGGCCGATCGCTACGCTCGGCAGCGCCAAAAAGACCAGACTCGCTACTAGCGAACTGATCAGAATGTAGGGCGAGCGCCGATAGCCGAAGAGCGGGTGTCGATCGGCAAAACGCCCCCAGATCACTTGAAAGAATGAGAGAAAATGGTGAAGGCCGATCAGCGAGGTGACAACTAGAGCGATCGCTCCAAGCTCGTGGATCGCGATACGATTGAAGTTGAAGGTCAACAGCGCGAACATCCAACCAGCACCAAAACGCATCAGCGCCAGCCGCCCGGCCCGAAACGCTAGTCCCAGGAACTTCATTGGTCGATCCCTTCTGTAACATGCAGTGCCAGAAAGCGGTGTCGTCGTGACCTGGTTAGCTGTTCAGGCTGACAACAACAATCGTTTCTGGTGCTGGCCGAATAACACAGCTCATCGTGAAGATAGACATCTGACATCGGCGTTTACCGATGCGGCACATTGGTGCCTGCGCTGTGGATTATGTGCTTTTGGTGCGAGATAATCGCGCTGCGATACAAGCGAGTATAGCATATGGTGAAAAAACCTTCAATATTTGCAAGCGCTTTGCAAGTGTTTGACAAATCGCATAATGTTATGATATGTACTTTTTCTACCGAAAATAGGCGGTAATAATAGGTATTTTTAGCGTATCAGTGCGGAAATCATTAGTATAGGCCTCATTCTTTTGGTATAAGAAACAATTAATTCGATATTACTATGTATGTTCATGATAATCACAGCTACTATTCAGATTTTGGCTGCACGGTTTGCTTAAATAGCATGTATTTTGCTTATAGTGCAAAAAAGTCGGTCTTCAGGTATACTATAAAGATACAAGAGCTATGCGCACGGCGTGCCGTACACGCCGATAGACCCCGTAGCAGCGGAGGCGACACATGTACGTGCGTTGGGTCGTCCGACGGCATAAAAACGACCAGGTCGCCAACACCAGCTTCCACGACGCCTATCTCGTGGAGAGCTACCGCGACGAGCGTGGCAGCCCGCGGCAGCGCCTTATTTGCTACCTGGGCAACATCCGCCAGATCGGCGAGAGCTTTCCCTCGATTGAGCGCGAGCTCTTTTTGCTGCGTGCCGAACGTTATTCTGGCCTCAATCTCGGAGTTAAGCACGCACGACCGTACCGATGCGCTCACCATCCTGCGCAATCGCGTGCCGCCGCTATCTTATGAAGAGGGCATGGCCGCCTTCGCCGACAATCTCCGCTTCTACCACCGCTGGTGGGCGCGCCACGGCAGCCCACCCTCCGACGAAGAACTGCTACGGATCATCCGCGCCGCGCGCGACGATGCCCAACTCGATTCGATCTAGTACGTTGAAGTGTGCGTCTGCCTCCGACGAACACCGCACTGTGGCGGGCTACACAAACACCGGCCCAAGGTGCTGTACTGGCCCCTGAACCCCAGGAGGCGCAGAGCTTGCACCGCACAGCTTTTACCTTTGCTGCCTCTTGACTCCTGCCGAGATCGTGCAACCGACTGATTGCCTCCGGCGTATCATAGGAGGATAATGCTAAAGCGCTGGTCGTTAGGGCCAGCCCGTGACTGTCAGGAAGGAGTGCAGTAATGGCATCTGCGTCCCCCGAGAAGAAACGCTCGCGGCGCACCCGGAACACGATCATCGGTGTGGTGCTCCTCGCGTTGCTCGCCGCCGGTGTCGGTAGCTTTTTCTTTGTACAAAATCGCCCGGCTCCTGTCGCCGGTTTGCCTCCCGGCTGGGCAGAAGCCGAGGCCACCAGCGGTACGATCGAGTCAACTGTCAGCGCCACCGGCAATATCGAGGCCGCCGCCGAGTCGAAGCTCAGCTTTCAGGTGGATGGCATCGTTAACGAGTTGCTTATCGAGCAGGGCGATCTGGTGGAGAGCGGCCAGATCCTGGCCCGACTCGATGCTACCGACTCGACGCTGAAGCTGCAAAAGGCCGAGTCTGAGCTCAAAAGCGCGCAGACGGATCTTGAGGCGCTGCTCGTAGGTGCCAGCGAGGCCGAAGTTGCCGAGGCGCGTGCCCGCGTCGCTCAGGCCCAGCAACAGTACACCCAGACGGCGAGCAGCGTATCGAGCGCCGATATTGCAGCGGCACGAGCCGACCTTGAGGCGGCTCGTGTCAAGGTCGCCGACCTGCAGAGCGGCCCCGAGAGCGACGATCTTGCCGCCAAGAATGAGGCCGTTGTTCGCGCGCAGACCACGCTCGACAAGGATCGCACCGATCTCTCGGCCAAGAAGGAGCAGGCACGCCTCGACGTGGAGACTGCTGCTAATACGCTGCGTACTGTTCAAGACGAGTACAGCCGCATCTATTGGCAGAACCGTGAACTCGATGATCTACCCGGCGATCTGCCGCGCGATCTTCAGGATCAAGAGGCGGCAGCGCTGCGCCGCGTGCAGGAGAGCGAGGCCACGCTTGAGAAGACGCGCCTGGCCTATGAGCAGGCCAAAGAAGATGAGATCCAAACGCTGCAGGCGCGCGAGGCTGAGCTTTCCAGTGCTGTTGCCGCGCGCGATGCGCTCATCACCGAGTCGAAAGATCAGGAGATCGCCGCTGCCCAGGCTGAGATCGCCCGCGCACAGGCCAAACTAGCCGAGCTGACTGGTGCAAAGCGCCAGAGCGACCTCGGTGCGCAGGCCTCAAGTATCGATATCGCCCAGGCGGGCCTCGAAAAAGTGCTCGAAGGCCCGGGGGTAAGCGAGCAGGCTAGCAAAGAGGCCGCCATTGTGCGCGCCGAACTCGAGCTCAAGCAGGCCCAACGCGATATGGAGAAACTGGTGCTCACCGCACCTTTTGCCGCCACCGTCGCCGCCGTTAATATGAACGTCGGCGAGCGCGCCGGCACGGAAAGCACGATTACGCTGGCCGATCTGACGACCTTCCATATCGATCTGCCCGTCGACGAGCTCGATGTTGCGCAAGTCGTCGCCGACCAGCAGGCGCGTATCACGCTCGACGCACTGCCCGACCGCGAGTTCAACGGGCGCGTTACCCGTATCGCACCCCTGGCGACGCGTAGCGCGCAGGGCACAACAACATACGAAGTCACCGTTGAGCTCGATGGCGACAGCCCCGGCGTACGCCCCGGCATGACCGCTGTGGTCGAGGTCGTCACCAGCGTGAAAGAAGATACGGTGCTCGTGCCACGCCGCGCACTGTTGCTGGAGGACGGCAAGAGTTTCGTGCGTATCTGGACACCTGACACACCCGCCGACCCGATCAGCGGCGAGCCAGCTTTCGAGCGCCGCGAAGTGACGACTGGCCTCAGCAATAGCCAGGTCATCGAGATCCTCAGCGGCCTGGAGCCTGGTACCAAAGTCCTCGTCCAGGATGTCGTCAGCACCTTCAATCCATCAGGCCCACCGCAGTAGCGACACCAGATGCGGTGTCGGAAGGGTAAGGGCGCAGCATGCTGCGCCCCGACAGGCATATGACAAATCTCATCGAAGTCCAGAACCTCACCAAAGTCTATCGAATGGGCGATGTCGAGGTGCATGCGCTGCGTGGTGTCTCGCTGACCATCCGTGAGGGCGAGATGGTGGCGATTATGGGGCCATCGGGCAGCGGCAAGAGCACGTTGATGAACATCATCGGCTGTCTCGACCAGCCTAGCGACGGCAGCTACCTACTTGACGGCGTAGACGTGAGCGATTTGAGCGACGACCAACTCGCTGAGATCCGCAACCGCAAGATCGGCTTCGTCTTTCAACAGTATATGCTGTTACAGCGCACCAGCGCCCTGCGCAATGTCGAACTGCCCATGCTGTATAGCTCAAGCCGGGCCAACCGGCGCGACCGCGCCCGTGCCGCGCTCGAAGCGGTGGGCATGGGGACACGCGTCGACCATAAGCCGAATGAGCTTTCCGGTGGCCAGCAGCAACGTGTCGCCATCGCTAGAGCCCTTGTGAACGAGCCGCGCATCATCATGGCCGACGAACCCACCGGCGCGCTTGACACGCGTACCGGCGAAGAGATTATGGCAATTTTCCAATCGCTCAACCGTGAGAAGGGCATCACCGTCATCCTTGTCACCCACGAGGCAGACGTCGCCCAACACGCCGAGCGCATTATCAGCGTGCGCGACGGTGTTGTCGCCAGCGACGAACGTGTTGCTGGCCGGATCCTCGCGGGCAGCGCAAAGGCCGAGGAGTTGGTGGCCGGGTGACCGGGTGACCCGTTTTGATGCCGACAGGTTCACCTTGTCAGATGGTCACCCTATCACATATTGTGGTTAAACAAGCATGAGTATCATTGAATCGATCCGCATCGCATTCGTCGCATTAATGTCGAACAAGCTGCGCGCGTTCTTAACGATGCTCGGCATCATTATTGGCGTGGGTGCGGTGATCGGCATGCTGGCGATGGGCAACGGCTTCAACCAGTTTCTCAACAGCCAGTTCGATCAACTCGGCATCGGCACGATCTATGTGGCACCCTTTGTCGACAGCAACGAGCTCGACCGCATCAGTTCGGCGCAGCTCAGTGCCGCAGATGCCGAGGCAGTTCTATCGCCGGGGGCCGCGCCGAGTGTGCAGGCCGTCGCGTATGAGTGGAGCGGCAATGCCCAGATTAGCGCCGGCAGCGTGCGCCAGAACTACGCGGTGCGTGCGATCACGCCCGCCTTTTTTACGATCAGCCCGCAGGATATCGCCGCTGGCCAGATCTATGGCGAGGCCGAGGAGGGAACACGCGCGCGTGTCGCTGTTATCGGGCGCAATGTGGCCACAAGCCTCTACGGCGGTATGGGTGAGGCGCTCGGCCAGCGCATCAATATTAATGGGGTGCCTTTTGAAGTGATCGGTGTGCTCGCCACTGAACAGGGCAGTGTCAGTGTAGGTGCCGACCCGGCTGAGGCCGTGTTTGTGCCCTACCAGACCGGTGTGACGCGCCTGTTTCGTAACGAGACAAGCGATAAAATCAACGTCTCGTTTATGATGGTCAAAATGCGCGATCGCGCGCTCACCGAGCAAGGCATCCGCGAGGTGACCGAGATATTGCGGCGCGAGCATCGCCTGACCTACCAGGACAACGATTTTACCATCATCAACCCCGAGCAGTTTCAGGCTCAGGCCAACACCGTGATCAACGGCTTCAACGCCTTTCTCGGTATTGTGGCCGGTATCTCCTTGCTCGTTGGTGGCATCGGCATTATGAACATCATGCTGGTGAGCGTCACCGAGCGCACCCGCGAGATCGGGCTGCGCAAAGCTGTCGGCGCGCGGCGCTGGGACATTTTGCTTCAGTTTTTGATCGAGGCGCTTGTGCTATGTATGCTCGGCTGTGCGATCGGCGTATTGCTCGGCTATGGCATGGCCGCCGTTGCCACCCTTATTCTCGTCAATCTATTCCAGGCAGAAGGTGCGGTCGCCACCGTCACGCTAAACGCCATCCTGATCGCTAGCAGCATCGCTGCCGCGATCGGCCTCTCCTTCGGCTTCTTTCCGGCCTTGCAGGCCTCGCGGCTCAACCCGATCGAGGCACTGCGCACCGAATAGTGATTTTATGTGTATGGCACGGCTAGTTACGCCCGCCGTGCCATACACAATCAAGTTATGAACCTGATCGAGTCCTTCCGCATCGCCTGGGGTGCGATGATGACCCACAAACTGCGCTCGCTGCTGACGATGCTCGGCATCATCATCGGCGTCGGCGCGGTCGTCGGGATGCTCGCCGTCGGCAACGGCTATGCGCTCTTCATTCAGCGCGAGTTCGACAAGCTCGGGGTTGGTATTTTTTATGTCAACCCTGCGGTCGACAGCAACGACACCGACGAAACGTTACGGCCGCAGCTGCGCGCCAGCGATGCCGAAGCAATCATGGCACCGGGCGCGGCACCGGCCGTCGAATATGTAGTGATCGAGCTGAGCCGCAGCGGGATCTTTGCGGCGGGCGGCGAGCGCTTCCAATTCGGCGTAAAGGGCGTCACGCCAACCTATTTTCGGGTTGGCGATCAGGATCTCGGTGCCGGGCGCTACTTCAGCGACGCAGAAGAAGCGGCGGCGGCGCGTGTCGTCGTCATCGGTGATCAGATCGCCACCACACTCTTTGGCAGCATTGGCGCGGCCGTCAACCAGCGCATCACGATCAACGGCGTGCAATTCGAGATCGTCGGCGTCACTACAACGAAGCAGAGCCAAGTCTCCGGCGCGCTCGGCCAGTTCGGCGATCCGGCAGAGCAAGCGTTTATCCCCTACAATACGGCGCGCAACCGGCTCTTCCGCAACGAGGTCGACAGCCGTGTGGACGTATCGAGCATGACCATAAAAGCGCGCACGCCAGAAGAAGTGCAGGAAGCGATTCGCCAGGTGACAACTGTGCTGCGCAACGAGCACCGGCTGACCTATCAGAACAACGACTTTACCGTCACCGACCCGGCGCAGCTGCTAGCGCAGTTCACCGTGATCACCGCCGGCTTTAGCGCCTTCCTCGGCACGATCGGCGGCATCTCGCTGCTTGTCGGCGGCATCGGCATCATGAACATCATGCTGGTGAGTGTGGCGCAGCGCACGCGCGAGATCGGCCTACGCAAAGCGGTCGGCGCGCGCCGGCCGCGACATTTTTGATGCAATTTTTGATCGAAGCGATCGTGCTCTGCATCGCCGGCGGCTGCTCGGCATCGGCCTCGGCTACCTGCTCTCGTTCGGCGGCTCCTACGTACTCTTCATCC
>JAAUTF010000202.1 GCA_012031775.1 Candidatus Altimarinota bacterium
CGGTAGCACAAAAGTCGGTATTTTGTAGAACTATCCATACAGTCATTAGAAGCCAGTGAATGACTATCAAAGAGGATTTAATGGTTAATTAGATACATTGGTCATTTTATGTTACATCACTTTACACATTACAATGATGACCCATTCATGAAGCACCAAAGTCCAGCCACACCATAGCCGTGATCCTGGCCGCCAACAAGATCGACCAGGCCAGCCTCGCCGCCGCCACCGATGCGCTGGAGGCCGTCAGCATCGACTGGCAGCCGTTGCCGGCGGTCGCCGACACAAGTACTGCGCTGGCCCCCGGTGCGCCGCTGCTCTTCGAGCACATGGAAAACAATATCGATCATAGCCGCAAACGCCAGGCCGGCGATTATGCCGCCGCCGCCGCCAGCGCGCCCACCGCATCAGCCAGCGTATCATCAGCCAGCGCCTCTCGGGTTACCCCATGGAAGGCCGCGCCGTTGTGGCCGCGCCCGACCCAGCCAGCGGCGGGCTAACCATTTGGACAAGCACACAGACGCCGCACCAGGTGCGCGGCGAACTTGCAGGCGTGCTGCGTATGCCCGAGAGCCAGATCCGTGTGATCGCGCCCGATGTTGGCGGCGGCTTCGGCGTGAAGATCGGCATCTACCCCGAAGAGGCACTGCTCGCCGCGCTTGCGCTCCAATTACATAGGCCGCTGCGCTGGGTTGAAGAGCGACTAGAGCACATGGTCGCCACCACACACGGGCGTGCTCAATACGCCGATCTTGAGGCGGCGGTGCAGAGCGACGGCGTGATCAGCGGCCTGCGTATGCGGGTGATCGCCGATCTGGGTGCCTACCCGATGGCACCCGGCCTGCCCGATCTAACAACAGCTATGGCAACGGGCGTCTATGCCATCGCCAATGTTGATCTCGAAGCAGTCTGTGTTTACACGAATACAACGCCGGTCGCGGCCTATCGCGGGGCCGGGCGCCGAAGCGGCCTATTATATCGAGCGCTTGATGGATATAGTCGCCGCTGAGCTTGGCCTTGATCCCGCCGAGGTGCGCCGACGCAACTTCATCCCGCCCGAGAGCTTCCCCTACACTACGCCGACCAAACTGATCTACGATAGCGGCGAGTATGACCGTGCGCTGAGCAAAGCACTTACGATCGCGCACTACGACGCCCTGCGCGCCGAACAGATACAACGGCGTGGCGAGCGCGTTCAGCTCGGCATCGGTATCGCCTGTTATGTCGAAATGTGCGGCTTCGGCCCCTACGAGAGCGCCCAGGTACGAGTGGATCCGTCCGGCACGGTCACAATCAGCACCGGCATTTCGCCGCATGGCCAGGGCACGTATACCACATTCGCCCAGATCGTTGCCGACCAACTCGGGGCCGATTTTGAGCAGATCGTGGTGCGCTCGGGCGATACCGCAATGACGCCGATGGGCATCGGCACAATGGGCAGCCGCAGCCTGGCGGTGGGCGGAGCGGCGCTGGTGCGCGCAACGGAGAAAGTGCGTGAGAAAGCGCGGCGCATCGCGGCACATATGCTGGAAGCCGGGCTCGACGACGTGGGTGCTGGAGAACGGGCGTTATCAGGTGCGCGGCGCGCCCGACAGCAGCCTGAGCCTGGGCCAGATCGCCAAACGCGCCTACAGCGCCAAGCTGCCCGACACCATCGAGACTGGGTTGGAGGCCAGCGACTTCTTTCGGCCAGCCGAGCTGATCTATCCCTTCGGCGCACACGTGGCCGTCGTCGAGGTCGACACCGACACCGGCGCAGTCAGGCTACGCAATTACACCTCGGTCGACGACTGCGGGCCGCGCATCAGCCCGACGATCGTGATCGGCCAGGTGCATGGCGGGCTGGCCCAGGGTATCGCACAGGCGCTGTTAGAGGAAATGGTATACGACGCAAATGGCCAGTTGTTGAGCGGATCGCTGATGGACTACGCGCTGCCGCGCGCCGACACCTTCCCGCCCTTCACAGTGGATAAAACCGAGACTCCGACGCCGTTGAACCCGCTTGGCGTGAAAGGCATCGGCGAGGCCGCCACCATTGGTTCCACGCCCGCCATTGCCAACGCCGTCCACGATGCACTGCGCCAGTTTGGCGTGCGCCATATCGACCTGCCGCTGCGCTCGGAGAAGATCTGGCGCGCCATCAGATGATGGATGATCCGTCTGGCACACATGCCAACCGTTTGTGAAGAAGCTTGTGTGATGATTGTCGACGTAGCCACTCGTACGCTGAAGCGTCAGTCCGCCGCCGGCGGACACCTGATGGTGGCGAGATCAAGCGCGCCCCATACCCGGAAACGACCTTCCGCCGCGCTGTACGAGCCACCACACAGCGCCTTCTCTTTTATATGGAGGCACACATTGGAAGACGTTGTGATAGTCAGCGCCGCGCGCACGCCCATCGGGCGCTTCAACGGGGCCTTCGCCACGGTTGCCGCCACCAGCTTGGGCGGTATCGCCTTACAGGCGGCGATCAAGCGCGCTAATATCGATCCTGGTATCATCGACGAATGCCTGATGGGCAATGTGATCGGCGCGGGGTTGGGCCAGGCACCGGCACGCCAGGCGGCCCTGCACGCCGGGATGCCCAGCAGCGTCGGCGCAACCCTGGTGAGCAAAGTCTGCGGCAGCGGGCTTAAGGCCGTGATGCTCGCTGCTGCGCTTATTCGCAGCGGCGAGGCGCAGGTGATCGCCGCTGGCGGCATGGAAAACATGAGCCGTGGCCCCTACCTTTTGCCGCAGGCGCGCAGCGGCTACCGGTTGGGCAACGGCGAACTGATCGACGCGACGGTTCACGACGGGCTCTGGTGCGCGATCGAGCACCAACACATGGGTCAGGCCGCCGAATGGATCGCGCGCAGTCAGCAGATCAACCGCGACCAGCAAGATGGCTACGCCCTACAATCGCATTTGCGCGCGATTGCAGCCCAGGACGCCGGCCATTTTAGCGAAGAGATCGTGTCGGTTCCCATCGACATAGGCAAGGGGCAAATCCAGCAGATCGACGCCGACGAAGGCCCGCGCCGCGATAGCACGCTAGCGGCGCTCGGCAAATTGCGGCCCGCCTTTGCCGACGACGGCACGGTGACGGCAGGCAATGCGCCCGGCATCACCGACGGCGCGGCAGCACTGATCTTGATGAGCGCCAGCCGCGCGGCACAGCTCGGCATACAGCCGATCGCCCGCATCACCGCTATGGCACAGGCGGGTGTAGCGCCGTTGGAAGTTTTCACGGCACCACCGTTTGCCATTCAACGTTTGTTAGATAAAACTGGCACCACGAGCGATGACTACGACCTGTTCGAGATCAACGAGCCTTCGCGGCCAGATCGTCGCCAACCTGCGGGCGCTCGGCATCGACCCCGACCGTGTCAACGTGCATGGCGGGGCCATCGCACTCGGCCACCCGATCGGGGCCAGCGGCGCGCGCATCTTGGTAACACTCCTCTCAGCCCTGCGTCTGCGCGGTGGGCGGCGCGGCATCGCATCGCTCTGCCTCGGCGGCGGTGAGGCAGTGGCTCTGGCAGTTGAGCTGTATTAAAGAGCATGTGTCGTGGCTGGCGGCAACACCAACAGCGGCGACACACGCTTTCTGCACCAACGATTAATGAACGAATCTTCCGCAAATAGCATGGTCTTAACCCGCTACGCCTGGCTGGCGATCGGTACCGCAGTGGTGACGATCGGCCTGAAAGCGGCCGCCTACTTTGTTACCGGCTCAATCGGCCTGCTCTCGGACGCAATCGAGTCGCTCGTTAATCTGGCGGCTGCGATAATGGAACTGATCGTGCTCTCGGTCGCCGCCCGCCCGCCGGATGAAGACCACGAATACGGCCATAGCAAGGCCGAATACTTTTCTAGCGGGGCTGAAGGTGCGCTGATCTTGATCGCCGCCTACAGTATCATCAGCAGCTCGATCGGGCGTTTTGCCCAGCCGCAGCCCGTGGAGGCAGCCGCCCTTGGCCTCGTCCTTTCCAGCGTCGCCTCGGGCATCAACCTCGTGGTCGCACAGATCCTGCTGCGCGCCAGCCGCCGTTTTCACTCGCCAACGCTGCACGCCGGTGGGCAGCACCTGATGACCGATGTATGGACATCGGTCGGCGTAATCATCGGTGTGGCTGCGGTCGCCATTAGCGGCTGGCAGCAACTAGATGCGCTGATCGCGATCGCAGTTGCGGTTGGCATTCTCTTCTCGGGTGTGCGCATTGTACGCTCATCGCTGATGGGGCTGCTCGACACCGCCCTGCCCGCCACAGAGCGCGAACAGCTCAATGCCGTGCTCAAAAAATATCAGCAGCAACAGCCCATCGAGTTCCATGCGCTGCGCACGCGCCAGGCCGGTGCGCGGCGTTTTGTCAGCGTGCATATTCTGGTGCCAGGTGCCTGGACTGTCCAGCGCGGCCATCATCTGCTCGAAGCTATCGAGCACGATATTCGCACTACGCTTCCACAAACAACGGTTTTTACCCACTTAGAACCGATCGAAGATCCGGCATCCTGGCAAGATCAAGAGCTCGACCGCCGCAGCGTCGCGAAGACGTAACGCAGCGCAATATTGACCCTTTAGACCGATTGACAGCATCGGGTGCTATGTTTATCGTATATGGATATGCTAGCGTAAAGGACTTGGGCAGATGCAGACGGTCTGTGCGGCCAGTGTCATCGTGTAGATCGCATCACAACGCTCCAGACCTCATCTGCAATCTGTGATCTGCAATCGCACCATGGAGGCCCGATGCGTATCGGACTTGACTTCGGCACGACAAATTCTAGTGCGGCGTTATACGATGGCGCACAGCTAACACTTTTACCGCTCGACCCGGTGAATACTAGCTCTTCGATCTTACGCTCGACGCTGTTTATGACCCGCGAGGGCCAGCCCTTTATCGGGCGCGAAGCGATCAATCGCTTCACCGAGGGCAATGTCGGGCGCGAGATCGAATACGAATGGAAGTATATCGGCGATGCCGAGGTGACCTTTGCCGGTGCCGGAACAGTCACCCAGGCGCTGTACGCACAGGTTGATGCGAACGTGCCCGGCCGTCTCTTTCAATCGTTGAAGACCGGCCTGCGCGATCGCTCGTTCACCAAGACCAATGTATTCGGCACGTACTATACGCTCGAGTCGTTGATCGCGATTGTGCTGCGCCTGATTCTAGAGCGGGTCGAGGCGAGCACAGGCCAACAGGTGACGGCCATGGTGCTCGGGCGTCCGGTGCGTTATGCGCTCGACGATACCGCCGATCGGCTGGCTTTTGAGCGGATGCAAGCGGCCTGCGCGCATGCCGGGCTACCGGAGGTGACTTTTTTAGAGGAGCCGAGCGCGGCGGCGCTCTCGTATGCGCGCGAGGCACGCGGCGAGCAACATGTGCTGGTCTTCGACTTCGGCGGCGGTACGCTCGATGTAACGATTATGCGCCTCGACGGCAAGGGCGGGCGTAGCTTCCTAGCCACCGATGGTGTGCCGGTGGGCGGCGACCTGCTCGACCAGCGCTTGGTGATGGGGCGGCTACTGCCATATTTCGGCGAGGGAGCTACCTTGGGCGAGCGACGCCTGCCCTTCCCCAACCATGTACTTGAACATCTCAGCGAATGGCAGACGATCGTCGATCTGACGCAGCCCAAGTACCTCGCTATTATCGACGAAGCGATCGTAATCGGCGACCGACCCAAAGAGCTGCGCGCACTGCGTTCGCTGGTGCGCCAGAACTACGGCCTGCCGATGTACGAGGCGGTCGAGCAAGCCAAAGTGCGCCTGAGCCGCGAGGAAAGCACAGTGCTCAGTATGCATATGGGCGCGATCGCCTTCGACGAGCGCATCCCACGCTGGGATTTCGAGCGCCTGATCGGCCCGGATGTGCGCAGCGTCGAAGCCTGTATCGATCGCGCGCTGGCGCAGGCCGCCCTGGCCGCATCCGATATCGATGTGGTGCTGCGCACTGGCGGTTCCTCGCGCATTCCCCGCTTTGTGAAGATGCTGGCCGAGAAATTCGGCGAGGACAAACTGCAAGAAATGGACGTCTTCACCGGCGTCGCCTCCGGCCTCGCCATCGCCGCCTACGAGCGGGTGCGGGCGCGTAGGGCCGAGGATGCTCGACCCCTACAACAGAACAGGCCCTCTGCACCCGCCATTTCTTTTCTAGCGAGGATACCTATGGCTCAACGACAACGCGGCGTGATCCTGACCTATGTCGACACACTCGACCAATTGCAGGATTGCCTGAAGGCCGGCGAGTACGATACGGTAAAGGTCGTAACAGGTTGGGGCTTGGCCAGCGGTTGGAACCGCGCAGCGCGGGCGCGGGTGCTGCAGATGGTGCCCAACGTGATCGTGCGCACGGTGAGCGGCGACCCGAGCTATGCCCGGCCTTTCGACCCGATCAGCGGCCCGCGCCCTGGCGCTACTGGCCCCAATGCGCACTACTGGGACTACGACTTCCCCGATCCGAACAAGGTTGAGCAGGAGATCGCCGAGTGGTATGCCCTTCGCCCTGACATCATGATCGAGATCGGCAACGAACCGAACGTCTATAATCAGGACGATGATTTTATCTGGCGCTGGAGCTATTTTCTCGATCAGGCGATCCAACGCTGCCGCGAGCGCTTCCCGCAGGCGAAGCTGATAGCGCCAGGTTTTATGATAGACCCGCGTGGCAAGATCAGCCGTTTCTACGAGATCGCGCACCAGACGATCGCCAAATGCGATTATATCGGTGTGCATTTTTACGAATACTACGCTTTTAAGCCCGATCAGGGGCCAGCCACCAAGGGCGAATTGCGCGATGCCGTCGCGCTACATCAGCGCTTTTTCGGCCACAAGCAGTGGTATATCACCGAGTACGGCATTCACGACACCAAGCAGATAGCACAGGCCGAGAAGGGCCGTCGCTACGCCGCGCTGGTTCACGCCAACGAGGGCTACCCGGTGCTGCCGCCGAATGTGATCGGTGCTGTGTACTATCACCTGGCCTGTAAGGGTGACTTGCACCCGGAGTACCATATTTTCCCGGAGGGCGACAGGCAGTATAAAGCAGCGTTTGGCCAGTTCCTGGCGCGTGCAGCGACCGAGGCGCTGGGCGGTGGCAGCGATAACGCGCAAAATCGTGTTTCATTCCAGTCGCAGCTTGAAGAAGCGCAGCGTGTGCTGGCAGCGATGGTGCCCTTAAGCGCGCAGATCGACACAGCGGTCGCGGTGGTGGCCGAGGCCGCGCTGGCGGGCAAAACGATCTTCAGCTGTGGCAACGGCGGCAGCGCCACCGACGCCAACCACCTGGCGCAGGAACTCGTTGGCCGCTACCGCAGCAACCGCCGCCCGTTGGCGGGGATCAGCTTGAACGCCGATAGCGCCGCGCTGACCTGTATCGCCAACGACTTTGGCTACGAGCAGACCTTCGCGCGCCAGTTGGAAGGCCTGGCGCACGAAGGCGACGTACTCGTAGTCTTCAGCACTAGCGGCAGCTCGCCCAACATTATCGCCGCGCTGCAAACGGCGCGCAACCAGGGCGTGAAGAGTATCGCGCTCCTGGGCAAACAAGGTGGCCTGGCGCGCGACCTGGCCGACCACAGCATCGTCGTGCCTTCCGAAAACACTGCACGCATCCAGGAAATACATACGCTGATCTTGCACGCCATCTGCGAGGAGATCGAACAGCGAGTTGGATGAAGGAGTCAGGAGTCAGGAGTCAGGAGTCAGAATTCAGAAGGTGCATTCTGGTGCAGCAGTGATCGTTTGTTGACTTCTGGCTTCACAACGTATACCCGAAGCTTCTGAATTCTGAATCCTGAATTCTAACTTCTGCTATTAGGAGCTTTATGAACCGCATTCTGGTGACGGAAAAAATTGCCCCCGAGGGCGTTGCATTGCTGCGCGAACGCGCCGCTGTTGATGTGCAGCTCGAACTCGATCGGCAGGCGCTGCTCGCCAGCATCGGCGGCTACGATGCATTAGTGGTGCGCAGCGCAACCAAGGTGAACGCAGAATTGATCGCGGCTGGGGCGCAGCTGCGCGCGATCGGGCGCGCCGGAACCGGCGTGGACAATATTGATGTCGAAGCCGCCACCCGCCGCGGCATTACGGTCGTTAATGCGCCCGCCTCGAACAATGTCGCTGTCGCCGAGCTGACGATCGGCCTCTTGCTGGGCCTGGCGCGGCGCATCCCGCAGGCGCATGCCTCGACGGCGGCCGGTAAATGGGAGCGCAATACATTTATGGGCTGGGAGGTGCGCGGCAAAGCGTTGGGCCTTATCGGCCTGGGGCGCATCGGCTCGGAGGTGGCGCGCCGCGCGCGCGGTATGGAGATGCATGTGCTGGCGTATGACCCGGTCGTCTCCTTCGACCGCGCGGCGCAGCTGGGCGTTGAGATCGTTTCGCTCGACGAACTGCTGGCACCGGGCCGAATGTCATTTCCATCCATTGTGCCGCTGCTCGACGGCACACGCAACTTATTCGACAGCGCGCGGCTGGCGCAGATGAAACGCGGTGCCTACCTGATCAACGCCAGCCGTGGCGGGATCGTCGACGAGGCGGCCCTACTGGCATCGCTAGCAAGCGGCCAACTCGGCGGTGCTGCGCTTGATGTATTCAGCGAAGAGCCACCAAAGGGCAGCCCGCTGATCGATCACCCGCAGGTCATCACCACACCGCACATCGGCGCATCAAGCGCCGAGGCGCAGACGCACGCCGGGCTAGACGTGGCCGGTGGCGTGCTGGCCGCGCTGGCAGGTGAAACGCCGCGCTACGCCGTCAATGCACCCTTTGTAGCGCCGGAGGCCTGGGCGGTCATCGCGCCCTATCTGGCCCTCGGGCGACACATGGCAGCGCTGGCGATGCAGCTCATCCAGGAACCGGTGCGCAGTTACGAGATCGAATATTGCGCGAGCTCGCCGAGGTCGATACACAGCCGATTCGGCTGGCAGTGCTGCAAGGGCTGCTCTCGGCCAACAGCGCCGAGCGCATCACGCCGGTGAACGCGCCGTTGATCGCGCGCGAGCGCGGCATGCGTATTAGCGAGCGCAGCTGCCCCGAGTCAGAGAGTTATGCCGGGCTGCTGGTGCTCAAAGTGCAGACCGCCGACGAAGTGCGCGAATTCCGCGGCACGGTGCTACGCGGCGAGCCCTACATTGTGCAGGCCGACGGCTACTGGGTGAACTTTGTGGCCAGCGGCAACCTGCTGATCACCTATCACCGCGACCGCCCCGGCATGATCGGTACCGTCGGCACGGTGCTCGGCAAAGCCGACGTAAACATCTCCGGGATGTATGTGGGCCGCCTGGCCCC
>JAAUTF010000203.1 GCA_012031775.1 Candidatus Altimarinota bacterium
CTGCTGCTGCTGGTCGTGCTGCGCACCGCAGACAGCGCGCCCGCCTATCAGGCGGAGTTCGACGCGCTCCGGCAGCTTCCACATACAGTGGACATGCGTTTAACCGCACTCGACGCAGCGGACATCGTTGCGGTGGCGGCGGCGCGGCTAGGCCTGGCACCTGCCGCGTTACCGAACACCGTCGCGCAGTTTATCCAGGGGCGGGCGGGCGGCAACCCGCTCTTTGCCGAAGAGCTGGCCGCCAGCCTCGTCGAGCACGGCTTGCTCGCCGTCTCGTCGGAACCCAACGCACAGCAGTGCCGCGTCAGCGCCGCCTTTGCTCAGGCCGAAGACCTGTTGCCAAGCAGCTTGCAAGGCGTGTTGCTCGCGCGTATCGACCAGTTGCCGCCGGATGCGCGTCAGACGCTCAAGATTGCTGCCACGATCGGCATAACGGTGGCGCACGCGCCGCTCGTACACAGCTGCGCTGCACACGCGGCACTCGATCCAACCCAACTCGACGCCCATCTCACTTTGCTCACCCAGCGCGCCTTTATCGTGCCGGTGGCAGCCGACGCCGATGTCTATGCCTTTCGTCACGCGCTGATCCAGACCGCTGCCTATGACACGCTGCTCTTCACCCAGCGCTGCATGTTGCATCGCACGGTGGCGAGTTGGTATGAAGGCGAGACTGTCCTGCGTTTTGCACCGGGCGACCTCCCTGACTCGGCAGGGCTACCGCATGGGCAAGGTATCCATTGGCGATCGCTCGCCTACCACTACCACCAGGCTGAGGAATCGGCGCGCGAGCGCTTCTACGCCTACCTCGCCGGTCTCGATGCGCTTCATCAGTTCGCCAACGACGAAGCGCTGAGCTATCTCTCACGCACGCTGGCGCTCACACGCGATGACCAAACTGCCGATCGCATTACCGTGCTGCTCGCGCGCGAACAGCTCTACGACCGCAAAGGGCAGCGCGCCGAGCAAGACGATGACCTGGCACTGTTGGAGCAGTTAGCAGCCGCCTGCGATGATCCGCAGCTTATCGCTACTGTAGCCTTGTGTCGGGCGAAATACGCTCTGGCCATTGATGATTATCGCCAGCTACGGGCGGCAGCTCAGCGGGCGATCGATTACGCGCGACGTGCCGATCAGCCGGCGCTTGAAGCCGAAGGCCAGTTGCAATTAGGGCAGGCGCTCCACAATGAAGGAACCATCGCCGCTGCTCTGCAGACTCTTGAGGTCGGCTATGCAATTGCTCACAGAGTCGGGCAAAAGAGCATCGAAATACGATCGATCGTTCTTTTGTGCGACATCATTGCCGGGAACGGCCATTGGTCTTCTGCCATGACCCGGCTTGCGCAAGTCAAGCCGATGGTAGAAGAACTGAACGATCCGGTGTTATTGATGGGGTTCCTGCGTACATTGGCGGTTGCCGCGTTTCATAAACCCGATCCGATAGTGATGCAACAGTGTCACGCACAGATACTCGACCTCGCTCGCAAAGTCGGTGATCGTCTGGTCGAGGGCAGAATTCTTGGGGCGTTGGGGACAGATGCCTGGGATAGCGGTGACTATGAGAGTTGCTTAACGTTGTATCAACAAGCTGAAGCAATACTTGCCGAAATCAATCAACGCTTTGGCCTGGCCGCGCTAAATGCGAATATCGGTCTCGCGTACTTGTACCTTGGTGATTATAGCGTTGCGCAAGCCCGTTTTGCTCATGCGCTCTCGATTGTGACTGAGATCCGCAACCCGACTGCGGAAGTCATGGTGTTGTCCTACACCGGCTTGCTTTATGGTTCAATGGGTGATCATGCTACGGGGCGTAGCTCTTGCTTGCAGGCGCTAATGCGGGCGCGGGCGGCAAATCTCGCCTATCACGATCAAGCCCACGCCTTGACCTTTCTAGGCCGCGCGGAACTCGGGCTTGGTGCCTTTGTCGCCGCCGCTACTGCCTTCAGCGAAGCGCTCCATATTCGACGTGAGCTCAAACAGGACACGATGGCCCTGGAGCCTTTGGCAGGTCTTGCGCGCGTGGCGCGTGCGCAGGGCGAGTTAACACAGGCGTCGCGGTACGTTGAAGAACTGATGGTTGCTATCGATGATAGGTTCGATGGGACGGAGGAGCCGTTTCTGATCTACCTCACCTGCTACCAGGTGTTATGCGCTAACCACGACCCACGCGCTGAATATATCCTGACAACAGCGTACACCTTGCTCCAGGAGCGCGCCGCGCGCCTAAGTAACCCCGATCTGCGCCAGTCTTTCCTCAACAATGTGCCCCATCATCGCGAGATCGTGCGCCTGTTTGAAGAGCAGCCTCTGACACGTTCGCTCGCCGACGAACGAGCCAGGGTCGCCGGTTCACGATAGTGCGGCCACGCCGTCGTTGCGATGAGCAAGATGTTCGGCGCATCGCTTGTACCTGTTTCAACTCCAGCCTGCCGTAGACCATGGCGTAGACGCTGCACTTTTGCAATCAGCGTCGCGACAAGCGAAGGGTCGGCACGCACGAGGCGCAGGGTTGCCAGGCTCGCGGCGACGTGGGCTACGGAAAGGTTGGAGGAATGCGATGCAACGGCGTATTACCGGCAAGCATAACTGTACCCTGTCGCTATCCGGGCCATCACCAGATCCGACAGCATCAACATAACGCGCTGGGGGAGGCTATTGTAGGTGCGAAAGTACCGTGACGATGCGTAATACTTTTTGCTCTGCTTTTGCTCCGTTGCAATCGCTAAACTTGGGGCATCATAGAGCGTAAGCCTGGATTAGGCCGTAGCAAGACGGTGCTCTGGCACGAAGCTAGGCTACGAGTCATAGCACCTCCTTCCAAACAAACTGACGAGGTTCGATCACATGTCGATCGTGGCGAAACCGGAAGAGCTGTTGTTCGACCATGATCTTGGCGCTGGGTGTTGTGCCTCAGCACCTGAGATAACGCCCCCTGTTGCCTTCGATATCCAGGATCTTCATGTCTATTACGGTGGCTTTCGTGCGGCCAAAGCGCTGAACCTGCAGCTGTATCGACAACAGGTAACGGCCTTTATCGGCCCGTCGGGTTGTGGCAAGAGCACGGTGCTGCGCACGCTCAACCGCATGCACGAATTGATGCCGGGTGCGCGTGTCGAGGGGCGTATCCTGTTTCGCGGTCATAATTTGTACGATAGGTCGGTTGATCCTGTACGTGTTCGTCAGCACATCGGCATGGTCTTTCAAAAACCGAATCCCTTCCCCGCTTCCATTTTCGAGAACGTGGCATATGGCTTGCGTGTTCATGGCTGGCGCGGGACGAAGGCCGAACTACAGGAGCGGGTGGAAGATGCCTTGCGCCAGGCCGCCTTGTGGAACGAGGTCAAAGATAAACTCGCCCAGTCTGGCTTCATTCTCTCGGGCGGGCAGCAACAGCGCCTCTGTATCGCCCGTGCGGTGGCGGTGTTGCCGAGCGTTCTGTTGATGGACGAACCCTGTTCCGCGCTCGATCCGATCGCGACGCATAAGATCGAGGAGCTGATCGCAATGCTGAAAGAGCGCTATACGATTGTCATTGTCACCCATAGTATGCAGCAGGCTGCGCGCATCGCCGATCGCACGGCCTGCTTCTTGATGGATCCCGTCGACGTGCCGGGCAGTTGATCGAGGTTGGGCCGACTGCGGCTCTCTTTTCACGGCCAGGCGATGAGCGCACGGCGGCGTATGTCAGCGGGCGCTTCGGCTAGCACAGCCCGGCGGAAGTTTGTAGCAGGTTTGAAGCGAGTTTGAGCCCGCCACAGTCAGCCGTCTGCCGCAGGCGGACGTACGCTGATTGACATTGATTCATGAATCCGTTATGCGTCGGATGAGCCCGCTGATGAATATTAAGAAATTATTCGGCATCCCGCACGCTGCGGGCTCAAGCCCGCAGCTATTGGGGACGAAGCCCGCTGAAGCGGGCTAGGTACCCGGTTAAATCTTTAACCTTCATCAGTGGGCTTTTCGGCTCCCATAGCCCGGCGCGTCAGCGCGTGGGCGTGCGCGTCGCGCGGAGCTCTGGGTCAAAGACCATCAGCCGAGCAGTACTCGCTCGCCGGATGATAGTACTTTTGGCTCTACAGCGCCCTGTGCAGAGCCGTTAAAATAGCGCTATGAGCAGTGGCGCTTGCTGATTATCCCATGCAGATGTGAAGCGTGCGGCGTGCGGCGTGCTCCTGTACTTAGCGAAGCTGTTCGTATCACGGATCACGGATCACGCCCCGTTTCCTGCCAGGCGCGTACGATAGCGCGATGCACCGGCACTGCCACAAGAAAGGCGGTGCGCTGCTCAGGGTCGATCTGGGCGTCGGCGCTCTGAAGGAGCAGAGCGTAGGTGTCTTGCAAGATCATGTCTGCGCGTGCGTCGCCTAGTGTGCGCAGGACGCTATAACACGTGAACGCTACCTGGAGCGGCTCATAACCTACATCGCGCACGCCTGCGGCTTGTTGGGCCAGGATCTCTTCGACCGCGTCGCGTGCCTGAGCGGTATCGCCTGGGCCAGCGCCACGCGCGCTAACCCGGCCAGCGCTTCAAGCCGCAGATCTGGTTGCGCCATCGCTTCGCGGAGCGCGAACGCTTGTCGATACGCCAGCGCGGCGGCATCTAACTGACCAAGCGCTGCCAGCACATGGCCGTGTACGGTGAGCGCGTTCGCTTCTTCGTTCGGTGCGCCGATCTCGACCGCGATGGCCAGCGCCTGATCGGCGAGGCGCTGCGCATCGTGGAGATCGCTGCACTGATAGCGCAACAAGGCCTGGTACCCCAGAATATGGCTCTCGCCCAGGCGGTCGCCAAACTCGTGAGTGAGGGCTAGCGCTTGCGTGCAATACTCAAGCGCAGCGACGTAGTCACCCTGGAAACCTGAAATCCCGCCGAGGTTGCCGAGAACGAGGCCCTCGCCCAGGCGGTCGCCGACGAGGCGGCTGATCGCCAACGAATCGCGGTAGTGTGCCTCGGCAGTCCGATAATCGCGTCCATCTGCGGCCAGCAGGCCGAGGGTGTTGAGCACAAAGCTCTGCCCGTGCAGGTCGTCGATTTCGCGAAATAACCGTAAGGCCTGTTCGGCGTAGCGCCAGGCCGTGGTGGTATCGCCCTGTTCGGCGGCGATATTGCTCAGCCCGTTGACCGCGTTGCTTTCGCCGCGCGGTCGCCAAGCAGGACGAAGATGTCGAGCGCTTCGTGTTTCAGGCGCTGTGCTGCGGCATACTCACTCTCTTGAGAAGCCAGTGTGCCCAGGCTGTCGAGCACACGCGCCTGCGCTTGCTGACTCTGCGCTGCCTGGGCTTTTGCCAGCGCTCGTTGGAAATAACGCTCCGCCAGCCGGTACTCGCTCTGATCCTTCGCTATTCTGCCCAGTACATGCAGGCTCTCGACCTCGACCAGTGGTAGGTGCGCGGTAACGGCCAGGGTCAGCGCCGCTTCAAGGTGAGCCGAGGCCTCGGCGTACCGGTTTTGCGCCCAGAGCGCCTGGCCGCAAAGCACCTTGCCGCGCGCTGCGTCGCCTGGCAGCCCGTGTAATTCTGCGACGCTGATGGCCTGTTGTGCATAAGCCAGCACAGCATCGTATTCGCTGACGGCGAACGCCCACTGTGCCTGGCGCAGCAGCACTTCCGCGCGCCGTCGGTCGTCGTCGAATTGTTCGGCTAGCGCGGCCAATTCGTCAAGCGCACCCGTCTGGGCTTGCCGCGCGCCGAGCAAATCGCAGACGCGCTCGCGTGCCAGCAGCAGCTCGTAACGTTCCTCAGGAGTGGGCGAGCGGTCGAGCGCCTGGCTGAAGTAATCGGCTGCTGCCTGGTTCGCATACCGCGCTGCTGCGGCTGTGCCTGCCTGCCACAGATAACGTCGTGCCTGCTCGTGGTTGTCGCTGCGCGCGTAGTGATAGGCCAGCAGATCGAGCCGACCGTCGCGTGTATCCGGCGTTGTCTCAAGATAGGCGGCGAATTGCTCGTGCAACAGCGCCCGCGTTGCATAGGTGATGCTTTCGTAGGCCACTTCCTGCGTCACAATGTGTTTGAAGACATAGGTTCGCGGCGGCTCGACCTGGTCGAGCAAGGTCAGTTCGGCGCGGCGCAGCTCTTCGAGCACGCGGATGATATGGCTTAAACTGCCCAATTGAGGGAAACATCCGAGCACGTGGCGTACTTCAAAGCGGCGACCGAAAATGCTGGCCACTTTTAAGATCGTTTGCTGTTCGGCGGCCAGCCGGTCGATACGGCTGAGGATCAGGCTGTGCAGGCTCGGCGGCAATTCAACGCGGTCGAGCGCATCGGGCCGATACAGATCGACGCCCTGGTCGCTGAGGTAATTCAAGATCTCTTTCACATAAAAAGGGTTGCCGTCTGCGCGCTGACACAGCCCGTCGAGCAAGGCCTCCGGCACGGCACCAAGCTGCATCTGCACCAGTTGGGTCAACTCACTGTCGTTAAGTTCCGGGAGCTGCACGGGGTGAAAGTGACGGTAGTGTCGTCCAGCCGCGCCGGGTTCTGCTCGGCTGCTAGCGCTGGCCGGTAGGTCAGCAGCAGCAGCACCGGTAACTCGGCAATCGCTCTGCTCACGGCCAGCAGCAGATCGAATGAAGCGCTGTCGATCCAATGCAGATCTTCAAGCACGACAACCAATGGTAGGTGGGCCTGGCTGCGAACAAAGGCGCGCAGGCAGTCGAGCAGCAACGCCTCGCGCGATGCCGCCGCGAGCTGCGGGTCGAGCGAACGTGTGAGGCTATTGTCGGCGATCGGGAGGTCGAGCACAGCCGAGAGCAGCGGCAGACGCTGGACAAGCTGTGGATCGACGGCAGCAAGCCACGCGGCAAGATGGCCTTGCTGCTCTTCCGGCGCTGCTGCGTCGTCGATCGCGAACAGCGCGCGCCAGATGCTCTGCCAGATCAGCAAGGCACTGCCGCTGCGATAGGCCGCGCCCTGGCCAAGCAGGTAGGTCACGCCGTAAGCACGCCCGTGGCGCAGCACTTCGTCGACCAGGCGCGATTTGCCCATGCCGGCTGCCCCACTGATGCCAAGAATTTGCCCCTTGCCGTCGCGCGCCTCTTCAAAGCGTCGCTTCAATGCAGCCAACTCGTCGGCGCGCCCGACCAGCGGGTAGCGATAGACCGGCTCCTGGAGCCGGTTTACCACCGTGTCGTTTGCGCGAATGGCGATGGCGACCGGTACCGGCGTGCGTTTGCCCTTGACGGTGATCGGATCGAGCGGTTGCCAGTCGATACTGCGCCCACAGGCTTGCTGAACACGTGCGCTAACCAGCACCTGCCCCGGTGCAGCATGTTGCATCAGCCGAATCGCCAGATTGACCTCATCGCCCAGCACGCCATAGGTGCGCCGGTTGTGGCTGCCGTAAATACCGGTGCGCATAGTGCCGCTGCTGATGCCGACACGAATCGGCCCGAGTGCCGCAAGCGCTGCCGGTAGGTCGACCAGCTCTAGTGCTGCTAACACCGCACGTTGGGCGTCGTCTTCGTGGGCCACCGGCGCGCCGAAAACGATATAGACGAAACTGCCTTTATCGCCGATCGTCAGCTGCAGCAGAACGCCCTCGCGACGAGCGAGGACTTGCTGTACCCAACGGATGAAGGCGTCGAGTTTTTGCTGTGCCTGCGGGTCGCTATCGTAGGCAAGATCGGTAAAACGCAGAAACAGCGCCACCGCCGGACGCAGCTCAGTCAGCAGTTCGTTCTGGCCCTGGGTCAGGCGTTCGTAGATCGTCGGATGGAGCCATGGCCGTATGTGAGCAGGCGTGAGCGCCGCTATCGCCAGCGGGGGCCAACGACACTCAGCGAGCGGTGCGAGCTGAGCAAGCCGACCAAAGCGCACTGCGCCGTCTTTTGGCGTGCGCCATTCGTCGATCAGCAGCCGCTCGCCAGCTTGTCGAACCGTTTCAGCATCGAGCAGCACCTCGCCGGGGCGTGCCAGGCGCTCTCCGGCCGCCATACGCGCCATCGTTGCGCCGGCCAGTGTATCGAGCACATGGTGCGCGGGGTCGCCGACGCTCATCCGTCGTGCGCGCCCGCTGGCGATGCTGATTTTAATCGCGATATGCAGCGGCGCGCGCGCCTGTTCATCGTGAGGAAGATCGAGTGCGGGCAGCGCAGCGAGGGCACGCTGCATGGCCAGCGCCGCCGCAGCGGCGCGCAAGGCGGCTACCGTGTGCGGTCGATAGGGGCCGATCGGCTGGTCGTGGAACCAGCAGGTGATCGCATCGCCGACGAAATCGATCACGCTGCCGCCGTAGCGATGTAGTTCCTCGACCAGCACATCGTACATGTGGTTAAGATAGGCGATCAATACCTCGACGCCACGCCGTGCGCCATAGGCCTGCACCAGCGCATCGGTGAGTGGCACAAAGCCGACGATGTCGGCGAACAGCGCCGCGCCCTGGCTCTCTTCGCCGAGCGCCACACCCTGCGCCAACGCATAGCGGCGGTCGATCGGCAAATAGCTCGCAAGCTCGCTCATGGGGTGTCCTCACTAGCGTCTCATCAGTGGTAGCCACAGCGACCAGGCGTTTGCAATGCGTACATCGAATAGGTGCGGGCCTGCGTTTTGCCAGCGCGCCATTGTTGCAACTGTCTGCCTGCCAATAGTGAAGCCCACTGTGCGCCCGCTTGCGCCGCAGCCCGGCTGCTGGCTGTCGGCGGCGACATCGGCGGTAGACATCACCTGGTCGTCGACAGATCGGGGGCTGCTGCGCCCGCAGACGATGCCATCGACCAGGGCGACGATCGGCTGATTGACCTCGGCCCCTGTAACCGTGCCATAATACGTCGCTGGTGGGGCTGGCGCGCTCAGGCATGGGAAGCTAACGCGCTGGGGGGTGTCTTGAGCGGCTGCAAGTAGCAACGGCGGGTTGGAGGGTACTATGGAGGCAGACAAAATCGGTGGGCTAAACGAGAGATAGAGCACTGCAACGAGCAAAAGACCGCGAAGGAGCGACTTGAAGGCCAGGCCTAACAGCCGGAAGCGCATAAGGTTCGCCTCGTCTTGCAAGGTTTATTGGCACAGCACACAGGCGCAGCAATCGAGCAGCCTTGTCAACAGCTCGTTTATTCGTGCCCCGTGGCTGCCTGTCGTAGTCGATTCGCACCGCAGCCGCAGCCTGTCTCTGCGGCCGTTCTATCGCCTACATTGGCCGTTTTTACTTCTTTTTGATTTATGTGGACAGGATCATTATACACGAAGTGCGCAGCATTACGAGCTTACGAGTACCATAGAGAGAACACCAAAGGAGATCGAACAATCTGCAATGGCGCTAC
>JAAUTF010000204.1 GCA_012031775.1 Candidatus Altimarinota bacterium
TACCGGCTGGGGCCATCGCTGCCGAGGCCGGGCGTAGCCCGAGCACGGCTGGATCGCCGCCGCCGCGCAGGACTTCGGCGCGGGCGGGTCGGGCGAGTTCTATGCGCTGGCGTATGTGGAAAGAGAGGAAATCTTCCTGCCGCTTGTCGTTCGTTAGAATTCGGGAGTCAGGAGTCAGAAGGCCGCAGCTCGCGTCGGCTACCTCGTTGAGCCTCTGCGGCGCAGTAACCGCATTCTTCTGAATGCTAAATCCTGAATCCTGAATCCTCACTACCCGATCCGCTCATATGCCGGCAGTGTCAAAAATTCCACGAACTGCTCGGCGGTGGTGAGCTGCTCGAACAGATCGGCGGCTTCTGCGTAGCGCCCGCCATCGTAAGCCTCGCCGAGGATGTGTTTTACCCGCTCAAGCTCTTCCGGCAGCAGCGCGCGGAACATGGCAGCGTCGAACTTACGCCCATCGTCGAGCACGCCGTTAGGGCTGTGCAGCCACTGCCAGAGCTGCGCGCGCGAGATCTCGGCGGTGGCGGCGTCTTCCATCAGGTTGAAGATCGGTACACAACCGTTGCCCGCCAGCCATGCGCCGAGGTACTGCACACCAACATTGATATTCAACCGCACACCCTGCTCGGTGATCGGCCCCTCCGGCCCAAAAGCCAGCAAATCTTCGGCGCTCACCTGAACGTCGGCGCGCTGGCGCTCGATCTGGTTGGCGCGCTCACCGAGCACAGCATCGAGGCGGCGTAGGCGATCGGCACCAGGCCTGGGTGCGCCACCCAGGTGCCATCGTGGCCGTCGTTCGCCTCGCGCTCCTTATCGACGCGCACCTTGGCCAGCGCAGCGTCATTCGCCGCCGCATCGTTCTTAATCGGGATCTGCGCCGCCATACCGCCCATAGCGTGCGCGCCGCGCCGGTGGCATGTCTTGATACAGAGCAGCGAATACGAGCGCATAAAGCGCGTCGTCATCGTCACCAGCGCGCGGTCGGCCAGCACAAAATCCGGGTTGTTGCGGAACTTCTTAATACAGCTAAAAATATAGTCCCAGCGACCGCAGTTTAGCCCCGCCGAGTGCTCACGTAGCTCGTAGAGGATCTCGTCCATCTCAAATGCAGCCAGAATGGTCTCGATCAGCACTGTAGCCTTGATCGTGCCCTGGGGGAAGCCGAGCTGATCCTGAGCAAAGACAAAGGCATCGTTCCAGAGCCGCGCCTCCAGATGGCTCTCGATCTTGGGCAGGTAGAAGTAGGGGCCGCCTTGCACATCAAGCGCTGCTTTGGCGTTGTGGAAGAAGTAGAGGCCGAAATCGAACAGGCTGCCCGACATCGCTTCACCGTCGACCAGCATATGTTTTTCTTCCAGATGCCAGCCACGCGCACGCACAAAAAGCACGGCCGGTTTGTCGTTAAGCTGGTACGCCTTGCCCTCGGGCGAGGTATAACTGATTGTACGGCGCAGCGCGTCGCGCAGATTGAGCTGGCCCTGAATACTATTCGCCCATGTTGGCGTGCTCGAGTCCTCGAAGTCGGCCATAAACACTTTTGCCCCTGAGTTGAGCGCATTGATGATCATCTTACGCTCGACCGGCCCGGTGATCTCCACCCGGCGATCGGCGATCGGCGCCGGAAACGGCGCTACTGTCCAATCACCTGCGCGCACCTCCGCCGTCTCGGCAAGAAAGTCGGGCCGCCAGCCAGCATCGAGCTGCGCCTGCACCATGTCGCGCCGCGCCAACAAGCTCTTGCGCGTCGAGTTAAAGTGCCGCTGCAGCGCCGCAAGAAATGCGAGCGCATCGTACGTCAAGATCTCGGCGAACTCCGGCGTTATCTCCGCATTGATCGTCACACCATTGGGCAGCTGCTGATCGCTCATCGATCTATCCTTTCACGATGTGGAAACAACTTCCATATTTATTATAGCGCAAAAAGAGGCTATAGGGTACAGGGTGCAGGGGACAACCGAACCGCCTGTCCCCTGCACCCTGTACCCTATAACCTTAGTGGAACTGCTCTTCTTCGGTGCTCCCGGCGAGCGCCGTTGTCGACGATGCGCCGCCCGCGATAACCTGGGCGACGTCGTCGAAGTAGCCGGTGCCAACCTCGCGCTGGTGGCGGGTGGCGGTATAGCCATGGATCTCGGCGGCGAACTCGGCCTGCTGTAGCTCGGAATAAGCGGCCATACCGTGCTCGCGGTAGCCGCGCGCGAGTTCAAACATGCCGAAGTTCAGCGCGTGGAAGCCGGCCAGCGTGACGAACTGGAACTTGTAGCCCATCGCGCCGATCTCGCGCTGGAAGGCGGCGATCGTCGCGTCGTCGAGCTTCTTCTTCCAATTGAACGAGGGCGAACAATTGTAGGCCAGCAGCTTACCAGGGTAGACGCGGTGGATCGCCTCGGCAAAACGCCGCGCTTCATCTAAGTTGGGCTCCGCCGTCTCGCACCAGACCATATCGGCATACTGCGCATACGCAACACCGCGCGCGATGGCCTGATCCAGACCGTTGCGCACACGGTAGAAGCCCTCGCTGGTACGCTCGCCGGTGATAAACTCGCGGTCGCGCTCGTCGACATCGCTGGTGATCAGATTGGCGGCGTTCGCGTCGGTGCGTGCCACCACCAGTGTCGGCACGCCCATCACATCGGCAGCGAGGCGAGCGGACACCAGGTTGCGCACGGCGTGCTGTGTGGGAACGAGCACCTTGCCACCCATGTGGCCGCACTTCTTCTCACTCGCCAACTGATCTTCAAAGTGAACTCCGGCAGCACCGGCCTCGATCATAGCCTTCATCAGCTCGAAAACATTCAGCGGCCCGCCAAAACCGGCCTCAGCATCGGCGACAATCGGCGCGAACCACGCGGTATCGCTGCGGCCCTCAGCGTGATCGATCTGGTCGGCGCGCTGCAAGGCCTGGTTGATGCGTTTGACCACGGCGGGCACACTGTTGGCGGGGTAGAGACTCTGGTCGGGGTACATCTGGCCAGCAAGATTCGCGTCGGCGGCCACTTGCCAGCCCGACAGGTAGATCGCCTTAAGACCAGCCTTCACCTGCTGCATCGCCTGGTTGCCCGTCAGCGCGCCAAGCGTATTAACATAGGGTTCCGTATGCAGCAGATCCCAGAGCGCTCGGCACCGCGGCGGGCCAGCGTGTACTCGATCGCCAACGACCCTCGCAGGCGGTAGACATCGTCGGCACTGTAGGGCCGCTCGACGCCGCGCCAGCGCGGATTGTTCGACCAGTCGCTGGCGATGTGTGCGATGTGCTCTTCTCTGTCCATGCTGCATTTCCCTTTCTCAAATGGACTCAACAGTGATCCACGCGACGGAGAACGGTGCTATTCACTTCGACACATCGAAAAGAGGGTGTGCTTGGTGGTAGTGGCGGCAGAGCCACCGCTACCGCCAAACATAGCTACTCTTTTAGGCGTGTCGTACCAAGAGGATATGCCTACAGCGTATCGTGAAGAGTTACACACAGGTTACAGGATGACGCTGCGCGTCATCCTGTAACCTGTGTGTCGGCGCGGCGCGCTTCCCGAAGAGATTGGCTGTGCTGGGCTTTGGCAGTTAGGCTGCCAAAGCTCAGCACAGTATCTTCTGTGGGGAAGCTCTTATTCCCAGGTGCGGTCGTAGTTCACTTTAAGTTTGGCGAGGATGGCCTGTTCGAGGTCGATATTTAAGAGGTAGGCGAGCTGAAAGAGGTAATTAGCGACATCGGCGAGTTCACCGGCGAGTTCTTCGGGGTTTTTGGGCGTATCACCGAACTGAAAGTGCTCCAGGATCTCGGCAGCCTCGACAGCCACCGAGACGGCGATGTTGCGCGGCGTTTGCGGGTAGGCCGAATCGGGCGCATACCAGCCCTTGTCGGTAACGAACTTATTGATAACTTCGGTGAGTTCGTTGATGTTCATAAAAAATAGTTCCATGTCGAATGATTTTGACTTTGCAAACATGACATGGAACGAATCAACGATTGATAAGGGCGGCGAGGTATCGAACTGCTGAGCGAGCGCATCGACGCTACCGGCGAGCACGCCGAAGATCAGGTTCGGGAAGAGACCAAGCGCGATCAACGGGAGGGCGAGCGCGCCAAGCGTGATCCACTCGCGGCGATTTAAATCGGGGAGTTGGGCATCGCCTGGCGACTTGAGGCTACCCATAAAGACGATGCGAAACATACGCAGCATATAGGCCGCTGCAAAAATCAGGCCGATCGTCGCTGCCGCCGCAAACCAGCCGCCGAGATCAGGCGCAATCAAGGCACCCTGCATCAGCATATACTCGCCGATAAACCCGCTGAGGCCGGGCAGACCGATCGCCGCCAGCAGCACAACCAGCATCATGCGTGTGTAGCCGGGCATCACAGCCCATAAGCCGCCGAAGGCATGCATCTCACGCTGCTCGCGGCGCTCGTAGAGCACAGCGATCAACAAAAGAGCGCCGCCGTCGTCAAGCCGTGGCTCACCATCTGGAACAGCGCGCCGTTGAGGCCGATCGCGTTGAGCGCGAAGATGCCGAGCACAATAAAATTCATATGGCTGACCGATGAATAGGCCACCACGCGCCGCATATCCTGCTGGCCAAAGGCCGTCCAGCCTGCATATAGGATGCCGATTGCGGCCAGGATCCCGACGGCCGGCGCAGCCCATTGCGCCGCCTGCGGGAAGAGCGTGAGATTGAAGCGGATCAGGCCATAGGTGCCGAACTTCGACATAATGGCAGCGATCAAGATAAGCGCAGCGGTGGGCGCAGCGCTATAGGTCGCGGGCACCCAGGTGTGAAAGGGCCACAGGCCGAGCTTGATCGCAAAGGCGATCAAAAAGGAGAAAAAGATTAGCCGCTCGACGTTTGGGTCGAGCATAAAGGCCCCCGAGCGCAAATCAGACGCAATGCGCTGTACATCAAATGTCCCGACAAAGCTCGGGTCGCTCGCGCCGATCGCGGTACGATGCAGCGCGTACAGGGCAATGATGCCGCCGAGCATCAAGACCGAGCCGGTAAAAGTGTAGAGGAAGAACTTCGTCGCAGCAGCAACACGGTCTTCGCCACCCCACACCCCGACGAGAAAGACCGCTGGGATCAGCGCCAGTTCGTAAAAGACATAAAACAACACCAGATCCTGGGCCATAAACACGCCAAAAAATGTCGTCTGCAAGAGCAGCAGCAAAGCCAGCATGGCGCGCGGGCGGCTGACAAAACGGCTCCAGCTTGCACTCACTGCAAACGGCGCGATAAAGGCCGTCAGCATGATCAGCCAGAAATTGATACCGTCGACGGCAAGGTGATACTCCACCCCCCACGAAGGCAACCAGGCCACACGCTCAACGAACTGCGGCGTTGCACCGCCGACGGGATAAACCAGCAGCAGCCAGATGCTGAGCGCCAGCGTTAGCAGCGTCACGAGCAGCGCCAGCGTGCGCTGCGTTGCCTCTTGGGCGCGTGGCAGCAGAAACAGCAGCAGCGCGCCAAGCGCCGGCAGCCAGAGGATCAACGACAAGAGGGGCAAACCCAGGCTCATACAGGCACCTGCTTCTTCGTTCGGTACATCACAAAAGAACATCCTTTTATACGCCGCACGGCAGCTTTTGTCAAACGCCGTGCGCCGCGCCAGGCCGCAGCAGGCGCGTGGCATGCTGCACTTCTGAGGGCCATTGCAACGTCGTGGCCCCACCTATGCTTGGGCTGGCGAAGCCACACTCCACGCCGGAGCGACGTTGCAACCGCCCGGCTGCGCTCCTGCTGCGGCGCGATCATCTATAATAATATAATGCTATAATGAGGAAAGTATATCGTGTTATGCACAACGGCGAGGTCTTCGATGCAGAACCTGTGGCACGACCTAGAACCGGGGAGCAATGTCCCCGATGTGATCCAGATGGTTGTAGAGATTCCCAAAGGATCACGCAACAAATACGAGTTCGATAAACGGATCGGCGCATTCAAACTCGACCGTGTGCTGTATTCAGCCGTTCAGTACCCCGGCGATTACGGCTTTATGCCGCAGACATATTACGCCGACGGCGACCCGCTCGATGTGCTGGTGATGACGAATCTGCCGACTTTTACGGGCTGTATTGTCGAGGCGCGTCCGATCGGAATGTTTCGTATGCTCGACAAAGGCGAGGCCGATGATAAGGTGCTTGCCGTCTTGCAATACGACCCCTTCTTCGCCGAATATAACGATTATAACCAGCTGCCGTCGCACTTCTTAAAAGAAGTCGAGCACTTTTTCACGGTCTATAAAGACTTAGAAGGCACACGGGTAGAGCCGGTGGGCTGGGAGCGGGCCGATTTCGCTAAGCAACGCATTGTGCAGTCCGTCAGTGACTACTGGGACATGCGGGCCGGGCGGCTGCTCAAAAGAGCGTAGGTTTCAATGTCCTCACGCACGTCACGTTCTTCTAGCTCACATCGTACCGCCTATTCGGCGGGCGGCGTTATTTATCGCCTCCGCGACGACCGTCAGGTTGAAGTCGCGTTGATAGCGACTGGCCAGGGGCCGCGCTGGGGGCTACCTAAAGGTCACGTCAATCGCGGGGAGACGGCAGAGGCGGCGGCGGCGCGCGAAATTGCCGAGGAGACGGGCCTTGAGGGCCAGGTAGAACAGCATCTCGCGACGATTGAATACTGGTTTCGTGCCGGCTCCTCTCGCATTCACAAATACGTCGACCTCTTTTTGCTGCATTATACTAACGGCGTGCTCACGCCCCAAGAGGCAGAAGTCGATGATGCCCAGTGGTTCACACTCAGCGAGGCCCTCGCACTCGTCTCCTTCGAGCGCGAGCGCGAAGTGCTTGTGCAAGTTCAGGAGATCCTGGCCACACGGTAATCACGATACTTATGCGGCTTTGTAGCGACGCCGCGTGCTTCGTTCCTTCGAAGCTGCAACTATATCTATATGCACGCGATTGAAGTTAACCTTGCCGATCACCTTGAAGGCCACGCTGTACCGGTCGACACCGCACTGATCGAGCAGGCCGTCGCGCGGATCTTGCAGAACGAGGGCATCGCCGAAGCTGTCGAACTGAGCGTACTGATCACCGATGATGCGCATATCCACGAGTTAAACCGCAACTTTCGTGGCGTCGACGCACCCACAGATGTGCTCTCGTTCGGCGATACAGCCGAAGGCGGCTTTGTTAGCGCGCCGGGTGCTACACATTACCTCGGCGATATCGCCATCTCCTACGAACGCGCGCTCGCCCAGGCCGCCGAGTACGGCCACAGCGAGCAGCGCGAATTAGCTTATCTTGCCGCCCACGGCACACTCCATCTGCTTGGCTACGACCATGAACGTGGCCCCGCCGCCGCCGCAGCGATGCGTACACGTGAAGAAGCGGCGATGGCAGCGCTTAACCTTACCCGATTGTGACGCGTAAGGCCACACGTGTGTTGCCACGAAGGGCACAAAGAGCACGAAGCCGCCCTGTCTGCTGTAAAGGTTTACCCTAAGAACGAACTATGGATTTTTCCTTCATCCGCACAGTCTTGTTCGATATGGACGGGGTGCTCTACCGTGGGCGTCAGGTACTGCCGGGTGTCCACGAGTTGCTGGCCTTTCTAGACGCGCAGAACGTGAGCTATGGCTGCCTGACCAACAATTCCACGCAGACGCCTGTGCAGTATGAGCAGAAGCTAGCCGCGATGGGGCTGCACATTCCCGCCACGCATATCGTCACTTCGGCCATGGCCACCGCGCGCTATTTACGCCAGGAGTACCCCGCTGGCACGACGATCTATATGATCGGTATGAGCGGGCTGCACGAGGTGCTCTTCAGCGATGGCCATTTTATCGAGAGCGATCTGGCGCCGATGCTTGTCGTGCAAGGCGGCGACTTCGAGATAACTTACGAGAAGCTGCGCAAAGCGTGCCTGGCGATTCGTGGCGGAGCGCGCTATGTGCTTACCAACCCCGATAGTACCTACCCTACGGAAGAAGGGCTTGTACCCGGCGCTGGAGCCCTGGCCGCTGCCTTGCAAGCCGCCACCGAGGTCGAGCCCTTTGTAATCGGCAAACCTGGTGTGATTATGTTTCAGGTAGCAGTTGAACTGCTCGGCGGGAATAACGAGACCACGCTGATGATCGGAGATCGCATCGACACCGATATCGTCGGCGCGAGCCACGCCGACCTGCATAATGCCCTGGTGTTAACCGGTGTCTCAACACGTGCCGACATCGCCGAGAACCTCTGTCGGCCTGAGGTCGTCGTCGAGAACCTAATAGACCTGCTAGCGCTGTGGCAGCGAGATATGGCCTAGAAGAGCACAGAACGCAAAAGGCTCTGTGCTCTCATATTGCGATGGACGAACGCCTCACATCATTGTTACGCAATACCACCCCGCGCCAGCTCCTGGCCCTGCTTGTAGATGAGAGCGAGCGCTTTGATCTCTGCACGGTGCAGCGCGATGAACTGCTGGCGATCTTGCACGCCTGGGATCAACGCGCCCTAAGCGATGTGCCGCTACGCGATGCAGTGCTCGTCGACCCAAAGCGCGGTCTGCGGGTGTACCAACTCCTTGCTGGTGGCGAGCCCATGCCCTCATTTCTGTCGCAGATCGAAGCGCTCCCACTAGCTGCACCGCCAGCCTGGCAGCCACGCGAAACCGACCTGCTAACCAGCGCCCCCCTGGCGGCGCGCGCTGGCCATGTTGCTCGCATTCGTCGGCGCACTATTACTCGGCCTACCGCTGATGGCGGGCCAGATTCCGCAGCACCCGGCCGGCTTGCCGTTGGCTCTGATCACGCTCGCGCTGCTGATCGGCATTGGTGCTGGCTGGCCGGGCTATTGCGGCTCAGCCCTGATCTGGCTGGTGCCGAACCTGCCCTCGTTTCACCATAGCGTCGGCATGTCGTTCTGGCCAACGCTACCGCTCCTGGCGCTTGGCCTGCTGCTGCTTAGCTTCGACCATAATGTGCGCCGGATGTGGCGCTCGATGCAGCAGCATCTCGCCGTCCGACGGTAAAGCATCCGTTGTTGGCAGATCCACAACACCAATACAAATATAATGGGCGTAGTTGCAAGCAGGAACGTAAACGGCGCTGCCCCGCGTGCAAAGGAATCCTATTATAATGGTGCTTTGCTGGCCTCCGCAAGCTGATCACACTGAGCCACATCGGCGATCAGCTCGTCAACAGTGCTGAGACCACCTACTTAGAGTACGAGGTGGCGACGGCGGTGGACGGCGTGCTGATTCGACTGGTTAGCGCTGTGGCGAATGCTTCGCCCAACCGATCATCGTA
>JAAUTF010000205.1 GCA_012031775.1 Candidatus Altimarinota bacterium
GACGATCAACCGCCTCATGCGTATTCAGCGCGATCTGGTGCAGCAGCTTGGGCCGAACCCAGCACCGAACGGTTGGCGATTGAGATGGAATTCCTGACCCCGAAGAAACGGAGCAGATCAGGACAGCGGAGACCGAAGGACAGCGCCTTGATCCCCTGCTGGCGCGCAAACTGCGCCGGGCAGCCAACAAAGTGCGCCGTATTCTGCGTATCTCTCAGGAACCAATGTCGCTGGAGATGCCCGTTGGCGAAGAAGACTCCAGTTTCTTGGGCGACTTCATCGAAGATGACAAAATGCCCGGTCCGGTCGATGTCGCCAGCCGTCAGCTCCTCAAGGAACAGATCCGTTCGGCGCTCGGCGTGCTGAGCGACCGGGAGCGCGAGGTGCTGGAGCTGTTCGCCTAAGCCACACGGGGCGCGCTGGCACCGGCTGGCGCGCCCATTACGATAATTATCATAAAGGATTACGATAATGCTGTGTAACGTGTACTACGACTGGACAGAGCCCAAGCAGTACAGCACCGATGATGAGGGCTGCTTAGTGCAGTTGTGCCGCCAGCACGCGCGCGATCCACTGGCCGCTGGTGACATTCAATGGGCAGCACGGGGCGATAGCAGCACCGGCTGCGAGATGCACGGCTGCGACGCGCACAACGACCCGGAGGGCCAGCGATGAACACTGACACCTTGACGGCACAAGCCCAACGGCTCTACGACCGCCTTATCACCTATCGGCCCTACCTGCTGTTTCAACGCGGCTGTGCGGCGAAGCGGCGCGATCCCCGCGCCTATGTCCACTTTCACCGCCAGATCGTGCGCCTTGACCGTGCCACTGAGCAGGCGCGGCGTCGCCTGTATCGCCGCGCCGAGCACGTCCTGGCGAGCTACGCCGATGCGTAAGCGCTACACGTCCAAGGCCAGCTGGTGGCAGCTCACCAGCTGGGGCCTACCGCGCTGGTGCATCTGGTTCTATCGCGCAACCTATCGCCGCACAACGAAGAAGTACGGGAGGAACGACCGATGAGCACCCAACCCGCCCAACCCTTAGAGATGACGGTACAGGCCGAGCTGCACGGCTGGCCGGTCGATATTCACCTGAGCCTACCCGCTGAGAAGGTCGAGAAGGCGCTCGATCGCCTGCACGATCTTGGCTATCGCCCGCGCCAGGCCGGGCACGGGAGAACACACCCGCCCCGCTCGCGCCCCGCCGCCAAAGCGCCCGAAGTCGAGCAGTTCGCCGCCAGCGGTGAGCCCGTCTGCCCGGTGCATCGTGTCCCGATGCGCGAAGGGGCGTATGGCTGGTACTGCGCCCGCAAGGCCGAGCCCGGCCAGCCCGCCAACCCGAAGAGCTATTGCGCCTGTAGCTACAAAGACTAGCCGCGACCGATCGCCGCTCAGCATTGGGCCGGGCGGCGCAGCCAATACAACCAAAGGAGCCGACATGCAGACCGCGAACGAAACCACCCTCGCCACGCTTTCCGATGGCACCACGCCGATCGTCGGTAGCTTCGACACGGATGGCACCACGCCGCTTACGGCCTCAGTTTGCAGCGCGGGCTTCCGCGTGGCCACTGATGGCGAGGTGCTCACCATCACCAGCGATTGCGGTGACGATCTGACGATCGACCTGGCGAGCTGGGCAAAGCTCAACGCACTCATTATCGACGGCACAATCGCCCAGGTGCTCGATGTCGGTACCCGCTGGACAGGCAGCGCAGTATCGTAAGCGATGTAAGGCAATGCACATGCACGGAGCAACATCAATGGACTTAGCACATATTACGTTAACCTATTCCGTCAACGGTGCGCCTCGTGCGATACATGCCGTTCTAAAGGCCAACGAGCTGAACGCGCTAGTACAGCAATTCTACTGCCGTCCGTGGGGCGTGCGTCAGGCACTGCGCTCGCAGCGCAAAGCCGAGCGCGCGGTACCCGTTGGGCCATGCTGTCCGGTTCACGACCGTCCGATGCAGCGCATTATTGAGGGCAAGCATCAAAGCTGGCGTTGCATTGTAGGCCGCTGTACACAGCATGCACTTGTTATCGATAGCCTGCGGGAAAAGGAGGATAACCGGTAAATCATCAAAATGCAGAGACACAGTACCCTGTGCGCCTTACACGAAACAATGATATGACGCCACAAACCAGCCCTATCGCAACGAGCGCCCCGCGCCCACAAGGATCGGTCAAAAAAGTCGCCAAGCTGCTGGACTACAGCGAGCGCCATATTCGCTCGCTCTGTGCGCGGGGCGAGCTGGAGCATATCGGGCGCGGTCGGGGCTTTCGCATCTTTCTGGATAGTGTTGCTGCGTTCCAAGCGCGGCATCGCAACGGGGGAAGTAACTAATGGCATCGCGGCGAAAAGAAACCCGCAACCGTCGCCAGAAGGGATCGGGTACGGTCTTTGAGTCGCCGAAGGGGTCGGGCAAGTGGTATGCCCGGCCCCCTACCACCCCCGGCGAAGCACTGCCGAAGAAAGTACCCGTCGCCGATAAAGCGGCGGGCGAAGCACTGCTGGCCAAGTGGCGACGCGACCGCGAAGATCGCATCAAGGGCGGGCAAGGCCGCACGCTCGATCAGTGGTTTGACTACTGGCTCAACGTTGTTGCCAACACCGGGCGCAAGAAATCGCCCCGCACGATCCAGCGGTACGGCGAGGCGGTGGATCGGTATATCCGGCCCTACCTTGGCGCGAAGCTCCTTGACGCGCTGGAACCGGCTGACGTGCGGCTCTGGCTCATCCAGCTCCAGCAGCTTCAGACGCCGCGCAACAAAGCCAAGACGATCGTGAAGCCGTTGGCGCGCGAAACGATTCGCGGGCATATGCCCGATTGCGCCAGGCGCTCAACCTGGCCGTCATTGATCGGCGTATTCGCTTCAATCCCTGCGATGGCGTTGATGCCCCCGAAGCTGACGACGAACCGCGCGGTGTTGCGCTCACGGCTGCCGAGTGTCAGCAGCTGCTCGATGCGGCGGCGGGCTACTGGCTGGAGGCGCTGTACTTTGTCGCTCTGGCCACAGGCATGCGCCAGGGTGAGCTGCTCGGCCTCCGGCGCACCAACCTTGTGCTTGATGGCCCCAAGCCTGTGCTGCGTGTGCGCGAGCAGCTGCAACATATCGACGGCACACCCACCTTCACGCCACCGAAGTCAAAGCGTAGCAAGCGCGATATTCCCCTTGATGCCGATACCGTGGCCATCCTGCGGGCACACCTGGCGCGGGTCGATGCCCGCCGCGCTGACGACGAGGCCCAATGGCCGCGCCCTGACTTCTGGAACCTGGTCTTTCCGTCTGAAGTTGGCACGCCGATCGGCACCAGCAACCTGCTGCGCAGCTATCGTGCTGCACTCAAGCGCGCGGGCCTGCGCACCGACCTACGCTTTCACGACTTGCGGCACACCGCCGGGTCGCTGATGCTGGCCGCTGGTGCGCAGCTGGTGGATGTGTCGCGGCTCCTTGGCCACAGCTCGACCGCCGTAACCGACCGCATTTATTCCCACTCCTACGAGGATACCCGCCGCGATGCGGTCGCTAGCGTCGCCAGCCGCTTGCGGAAAGCGTGAGGTGCCACAATGCAGCAGCATAGAGTCTACAATAAAGTCCAACAGGAGATAAAACAGCAGCGGCGCTACCGAGGAAAGCGCATTGGGACGCTGGCGGGGCTGGCCCGATTCGAACGGGCGACCATCGACTTAGAAGGTCGGTGCTCTATCCAACTGAGCTACAGCCCCTCACCGCCATTACTATATCACGTTTTCAAAAAGTTGGGTGGGTCGAGCCTGCTGGCAAGCCAGCAGGCTCAACCCACCCCTTGCTACCCACAGCGCAAGGGGTTACGCGCCTGATTGTAGACGCGCTCGAACTCGGCGACGTACGCGGCGACATGGCGGGGTTATCGAGGATGATCACGTTTTCATCGTTTACGTCGGCGGCGCGCCCGGTAAAATTGTACGAGCCAGTGATCACCATCCGATCGTCGATAATGATCACCTTATGGTGCATCGTATAGCAGTTCCCGTCGGGTAAAACGTCGATGCCAGCGTCGGCCATGGCCTGAAAGCGCGAGCCGGTGCCGTTGATATTGCGGTTCTCGAACACGCCCTGCACCGGAATACCCGCCTCGCGGCGGGCGATCATGGCGTTTGAGATGCCGTCGCTGGTGTAGGAGAAGGCCATAAACTTCACGCTCTGCTGCGCCTGCCCGATATATTCGACCATCTGCACGATCGGGCGCTCCTCAGGGGTGAAGTAGTTCTCGATGCGCCAGCCGCCCATCTCGACCCAGTTGTGCGGCGTGAGCGCTTCTTTATCGTTGTTGAAGTCGCGGAACTCAAACATCTGCTGGAACTCAGCGCGATAATTCGCCACGATCTCCGGCACGCTGATACGCAGCAAGTTGTTATTGTTGCGGTATGTATCATTC
This sequence comes from Candidatus Altimarinota bacterium, assembly GCA_012031775.1. Taxonomy (GTDB): domain Bacteria; phylum Chloroflexota; class Chloroflexia; order Chloroflexales; family Chloroflexaceae; genus JAAUTF01. The sequence goes on from JAAUTF010000205.1 coordinate 4,423, forward strand.
TCGGTCGTGTTCCACGAGCCCATCCAGACGAGCCGGTCGTCGATGATCAGGAACTTGCTGTGCAAAAAGGCACTGCTGTTCTCCCAGGCGATTGGGATACGAGCGTCTTCCATCAGCCCTGCCCATTCCGCCATTTCGGGCTTCTCGAGATTCTCCAGGTCGAGCGCGAGCCGCACTTGCACCCCGCGCTCGGCGGCGCGCAGCAGCGCCTGGGCCACACTATCGAGGTTGTATTCGAAGGTGACCATATCGATATTGCGCTGGGCGCCGTCGATATCGGCGATCAACGCCAACTCGAAGGGCGCGGGCCGCCGAAACTCCTTCTGGTCGGGGTAGACAAGGTAGGGCGTGGTGAAGAAGGGCTGGATCTCGCCGGAGCCGATCGGCAGCGCAGTCGGCGCGGCAGTCGGCGCAGGTGGCTCGATCCCGATCACCCGTAGATCACCGCGCTGCCAGAGATAGTAGCCAAAGGCTAGCGCCAGCAATAGCATGGTAAAAAAAAGGCCTGGCCCTTGAGCAGCTTTGCGCTTCGTTTTGTTAGTGGTGGATTTACGAGATGATGATCGGCGACGTTCTGACATGGTTTTCGGAGAAGAGTCAGGATTCAGAATTCAGACTTCAATAGATCGAGAGCTGCCTATTCCATTCTGCAAAGGCGAACACTCGATCTAAAGTATAGCATATCTCGTGTCAGGATATAGCATTTCACTGGGCCAAGACATTGAACACCTCAGGCCTATGACATAAAAGTGGGCGCGAAGCGACGATCTTCGCGCCCACTCTCCTGAAGTCAGGAGCCAGAATTGTGGCTCCTACAAACGTGATCGCGGATCGAGCGCATCGCGTAGACCATCGCCGAGGAAGTTGATGCTCAGCACCGTGAGGAAGATCAGCGCGCCGGGGAAAAGCGCGAGCCAGGGTGAGGTCTGCAAATACTGGCTGCCATCCGTCACCAAGCGGCCCCAAGTCGGCGTATCGGGCGGAAAGCCAACGCCGAGGAAAGAGAGCGTCGACTCGGCGATAATCGCGTTACCGACCTCCAGCGTGGCCGCCACAATGATCGGGCCAATCGCGTTCGGCAAGATATGCTTGAACATAATCGAGCGCCTGCCCACGCCCAGCGCAGTGGCCGCCTCGACAAACTCTTTCTCTTTCAGCGAGAGAAACGACGCACGCACAATACGCGCCGTCTGCATCCAGGCCAGCCCACCCACCACCGCCACCACAATCAGAAAGATACCGGCTTCGGGTGAGCCAATTGCCTGAATCACTGGCTCGCGAAAGAGATAGACGGTTAAAATCGTCAGCGGTACGCCGGGCAGCGAGAGGAAAAGATCGGTAATGCGCATCAGGATCTGATCGATCGTCTTGCCGAAGAAACCGGCCAATGCGCCGACCACCGCACCGATACTGATCGCGATCACCATGGCCATAAAGCCGACCATCAACGAAATGCGCCCGCCGTAGAGGCTCCGTGCAAGCAAATCGCGGCCAAGATCATCGGTACCGAACGGATGCGTCAGCGTTGGTGGCGAGAGGATATTCAAAAAATCGAGATGATCGATCAGCACTTCCAGATCAGGGTTCTGGCTCGGCACCGGCATGCCCGACGTTTCGAGCTGCCGCACCAGGTAAGGCACATAGAAGATCGGGCCGATAAACACCGCCAGACTAAAAAACACCAGGATCGCGGCCCCGATCATCGCCAGCCGGTGCTTACGAAAGCGCCGCCAGGCGTCGCTCATCAAGGTGCGTGGTTTTGTCGACACGCGCGTAGTGAGCTGTTGCGCTTTTGCGGTCACAGTGACCGCCGGGCCACCATCGATCACCTGATCTGCTTCTGACATAACCGGCCTCACTTTGATAGAATTGTTCTGGCGAACGCCAGGGTCGAGAAGGGTAGGTGGTCGCCAGCGTTAGCGGTGCTGCCGCCAACGCTGGCGACCACAAGCCTTTTTTGCAACCCGGTCTTAGCCGTAGCGCACCCGCGGATCGAGCACACCGTAGAGAATGTCGGCAATAAGGTTAAAGAGCACGGTGAGGATCGCAAAATAAAAGTCAGTGCCATCACCACTGGCGTATCGGAGTTGTTGATAGAGGTGATAAGCAGCGCGCCCAGGCCATTCACACGGAACAAATTCTCGGTGACGATAGCTCCCGCAAAAATCGTTGGGATGCCAAGCGCTACAAGTGTCACCACCGGAATGAGGCTGTTCGTCAGCACGTGGCGCAGCACCACGGTGCGGTCATTCAAACCCTTCGCGCGCGCGGTACGTACATAGTCGAGCGAGAGGTTATCGAGCATCGACGTGCGCATAAAACGTGTCAGCGCCGCCGTTTGCTGTACCACCAATACGCTGATCGGCAGCACCATTTGGCGCACCTGCTGCCCAAACGTCTCCAGGTTCGTCACCTCGATCGTCGATCGATAGACGATCGGGAACCAGCCGAGATTAACGGCGAAGACCAGGATCAGCACCAGACCGGTAAAAAACGAGGGCACAGAAAAACCAACAAAAGAAAGAAAGGTCGCAACATTATCGAACAGCGAATACTGTTTTACCGCCGAAATGATGCCGATCGGGATCGCAAGCAGAACTGCGATCAGATACGCCACACCGACGACCTGCAAGGTCTGCGGCAAGCGCTGCCAGATCAGGTCGATCACCGGCGCTTTCGTATTAAACGAGATGCCCCAATCGCCCTGAGCCATCGCACCGAGCCAACGCACATAACGCACCGGCCAGGGCTGATCGAGCCCGAGCGAGGTACGAATGCGCTCGCGCACCGACTCGGGAATAGAAGGGTTTAAAGCAAACTGAGCGAGTGGGTCACCGGGAGCCAGCGAGAGGATCGCAAAAATCACAAAGCTGATCACAAAGAGCGTCGGTATCGCGATCAGCACGCGACGGATAATATATTGTGTCATGCAGCTGACCCCCCGTGTTTTGACAAGGTAACGGATTGACAAGGTGACAAGGTGGCCTGACGGCAGCCGATCCCTGTCACCCTGTCACCCTGTCACTCTGTCATCGTTACGACGTTCGCGTCCACTCGTGAATATTCCAGATACTGGAGTCGAAAGTATTGTAGGTCGGGCCTTCGAGGTTCTTGGCCTTGCCGTTCGGCGTGAAGCGATTGATCAGCGGAATGATCGCGTTGTCGTTGATCAGGAAATCATTCAGCTGAATAGCCAACTCGGCGCGCGCATCGGGGTTGAGCTCGGCAGCGAACTGTTCGAAGAGCGCGTCGTACTCGGGGTTGCAGTAGCGGCCATCGCCGTTAGCATTCCACTGATTAGCCGACGAGTTGACGTTTGCACAGAGCCAGGCATCGAAGTAGCTCTGCGGATCGACATCAGTCGGGCCGTTAGTGTACATCTGCAGGTCGGCGTAGAACTTGTTCAGCGTATCGGGGTTACCGGGATCGCCGCTGAAGAACACGCCAGCGTCGATCGCCTTAACGTTGACCGTGATGCCGATCTCGGCCAGGTTCGACTTGATAATCGCCTGCTCGCCCTGGCGCAGCGTGTTGATGCTGGTCTGGAAGTCGACGATCAGCTGCACGCCATCTTTCTCGCGTACGGCACCGTTGAGCGTATAACCGGCTTCATCGAGCAGCCGATTGGCCTCCTCGACATCACGATCGCAGCTGGTGTTAGGCGAATTCAAGTTCGCCGGCACCACTAGAATGTTACAGGTCGGCGCACCGCTCGGGCCGTAAAGCTGGGTCGCGATCGCCTCGCGGTCGATCGCCAGGTTGATCGCCTGCCGCACGGCTGGGTCGGTCAGGAATGGGTGCGGCTGATCGGGTCGCTGCGCAACTCGCCAAGCGCCGGGTCGGGGTTAGCGAAGTTGATCACAACTCGCTCAACACCGAAAGAGCCACCAGCGATCGCATCGCAGCCACCGGCCTCAAGGATCGGGGCCAGCACCGCAGCCGGTGCCTGCAAGTTCCACGAGAAATCTACTTCTTGCGTCTCACACACCGCGCGCGCGCCGAAACCGCGTCGCCGCCACCCTTGATCTCGACCTCATCGAAGAAGACAGTATCGGCATCACGATACTCAGGGTTGCGCTCGTAGAGCACGGTGTCGCCGGGGCGTAGTTCCGTCAACTTATAAGCATTCGTGCCGATCGGAGCCAGGTTGGCCTCCTGGCAAGCGGCATCGCTGATCGAGGCTGCCCCGATGCAGTTGCCAAACTGCGCGCGCTGCAAGATCATACCGTTCGGGCCAACAAAGGACACATAGGGGTTAGCGGTCGGCTCCGTCCAGGTAATCTTCACCTCAGTCGGGCTTACCGCTTCCACATTCCCGATCGGCGCGAAAGCCGACGTCGTCGAACAGGCGGTCGCCTCGTCTGCGCAATATTCCCAGGTGAAGACAACATCGTCGGCAGTGAAATCTGTGCCGTCCGACCACTTCACGCCCTCTTTGAGCGTCCAGGTGACGCTTGTGCCGTCTTCGGCCACGCCGCCGTTCTCAACGGTCGGAATCTCAGCGGCCAGGAAGGGGATCAATTCGTCCGCCGAATTGCGCCGTGCCAGCGGCTCCAAGATCACCGTCGCGCCGTCGAAGTCTTTCGTACCGCTGGCCAGGTGCGGGTTCAGAATCGTCACCGCCTGCCAGTAGAGAATAGTCAACTTGCCGCCCGCCTCAGCTACCGCTTCGGTTGGGGCCTCAGTCGCCGCTGGGGCTTCGGTTGGGGCCTCGGTCGCCGCTGGGGCTTCAGTCGGAGCTGATGAATATTTGAGCATTGTTCAGATTTGGCGTGGGCTTCCACCGGCCCAGAGCCATGAGGCATCT
>JAAUTF010000206.1 GCA_012031775.1 Candidatus Altimarinota bacterium
CCAACCAGACGCCGCGGGCGACTGTTACAGGCACCACGACTGGCGGCGGTACTGGTAGCCCTGGCCCCACGGCTACTGCTTCCTCGTCGCCGACAACGTCGCCGACAGTGGTGCCGACCGCAGCGCAGGCCGATGAGGTTTTCTCAATCTCGGATCTTATGGTTGGCGAGACTGACGACGATCTTGGCTTTGTCGAGATCATCGTCAATATCGATGGCCGCTACGATCTTTCCGACTGGAGATTGGTTAATACGACGCAGAACAAGACCTTCGAGTTTCCCGCAAACGCGATCATCGGCCTCGACGAAGATGGCGAAGGTGTCGATACCTTCCGAATTTTTGCTGCGATTGGCGACGATGGCGTCGATGCAAACGAAACGCTGGTCTATAACTTCTACTGGGATCAGCGCAGTCGCCCCTGGGCCTCGGGCGATACTGTTGTGCTGCGCGACGGTGCGAACCGCGATATTACCTCGGCTGAATTTGAGTAAGGGATGCGGACATTGTTGATTGCCCCACGCACTGCTGACGCGTGATCTGTGACGACGACTGCGCAGACGGATCACGCGTCACGCTGAGATGATGTACACGATCCACTGGTATGAGGATACAACGTGCGCGTTTTTATCACCGGCATCACCGGGCCGGTCGGCAGCTTTCTGGCCGATTACCTGCTGACGATCCCCGAGCTTGAGATTCACGCCTTTAAGCGCTGGCGCAGCGATCCGCGCCCCATCGAACATCTCTACGGTCGGGTGACCTTTCACGAGGGCGACATCGAAGATGCTTTCTCGCTCGATCGTGCCGTTCAGCGCGCTGCCCCCGATCGGGTCTATCACCTCGCTGCGCAGAGCTACCCGAGCGCTTCCTGGGAAGCACCGATCGCCACACTGCGCGCGAATGTCGAGGGTACGCTCAACCTGCTAGAGGCGGTGCGCCGCCATGCCCCACTGGCGCGTGTGCATATTGCTGGCACTAGCGCCGAGTACGGCCCGGTGCGCGCTGATGAAGTGCCTATCCGCGAGGATCGCCCGCTGCGTCCCGGCAGCCCCTACGGTGTGAGCAAAGTTGCCGCCGAGTTGAGCGGTTTGCAGTACCACGCCAGCTACGGCACGCACGTGCTCGTTACGCGATCGTTTAATCACGTTGGCCCGCGCCAGGGCGATCGTTGCTCGATCCAGACGTTCTGCCGCCAGATGGCGCTGATCGAGGCGGGCAGGCAAGCGCCGCAGCTCTATGTTGGTAATCTGGAGCCGCGCCGTGATTTTACGCATACGCGCGATGTCGCCCGCGCGCTCTGGCTGCTGCTCGAACACGGCACGCCCGGCGAGGTTTATAATTTGTGCTCGGGGCGCGCCACCCGCATCGGCGACATTGTGCAGATGGTGGTTGAGCGCGGCAGAGTTCCGGTGACAGTGACGATCGATCAGGCACGGCTGCGCCCGGTGGACGAGCCGGTGTTGATGGGCGATAATACGAAGCTACGCGCCGCCACCGGCTGGCAGCCCGCGATCGACGTGCCGACGATTGTGGATGAGCTGCTGGAATATTGGCGATCAGCGCAGCTGAGATAAATACAATTTATGGTTGATGGTATGTGGCTATGCCACATACCATCAACCATAAAATTTTTATGAGCATACTGTACCTTGTGGCAACGCCGATCGGCAACCTGGAAGACATCACTGCTCGCGCACTGCGAATTTTGCGTGAGGTGAGCCTGATCGCCGCTGAAGACACGCGCCACACGCGCCAGCTTTTGAACTATTTCGGCATCGAGACGCGCTGTATCTCGTATCACGAGCATAACAAGCTTACGCGTCAGGAAGATATCCTTAGCGCATTAGCTGAGAGCGATGTTGCATTGGTCTCCGACGCGGGCACGCCAGCTATCTCCGATCCTGGCTACGAGTTGGTGCGCGCCTGTATCGAGGCGGGCTTTACAGTGACGCCGATCCCCGGGCCGAGCGCGCCGGTGGCGGCATTGGTCGCCTCGGGCCTGCCGACCGAGCGCTTCATTTTTGTTGGCTTTTTTTCCGCGCCGCCGCCCAGAGCGCCGCGCGCTGCTGCAGGATCTGGCCGAGCTAACGGTGTCGATCGTCTGTTTTGAGGCACCGCACCGGCTGGTGGATATGCTCGAGGATGCACTTGCGGTGTGGGGCGATCGGCAAGTGGCGGTGGCGAAGGATCTGACTAAGCTCTTCGAGATGATCTGGCGCGGAAGCCTGAGCGAGGCGCTGGCGCATTTTAACGCCGAAAAGCCGCGCGGTGAGTACACACTTGTTTTCGCCGGTAAGCCGACGCTGCTCGATACTAAGCAGGCGCGCAAGCGGGTGCAGGCGCATCCCGGCGACGGCGAGGAGCCGAGCGAGGCCGAGATCGTGCGTCGCCTGCGCAATTTGCGTGAGCAAGGCAAAAGCGGCAGCGCGGCAGCGCGCACCGTGGCCAGAGAGCTGAACTTGAACAAGAGCCTGGTTTACCAGATCTGGTTGAGTATGGGCGAGGAGGACGACGAGGCAACGTAGCGATCGAGCATGCGCGATCACTACGTTGCTCTTTGTCATAAATTCACAAAGCCTCGTAGCCCGCGCGCAGCTGTGCGGCGTCTTCGTTGGAGAGGGCAACGTGTGGCAGGCGTACACTCGTCTCGGGCAGGTCGCTCGTCCAGGCCAGGGCGGCCTTAAGCGCAGGCGGCGTGTTCGTGGCGTCGACGAGATCGCGCAGTGCGCTGAGACGCGTTTGTGCAGTCGCAACATCGCCGCCGGTTTGGTGTGCGTCGAAGACAGCACGCACCGTGTGAGGGAAGGCGCTCGCCAACGCGGTGACGGCACCAGCGGCACCGTTCGTCAGGGCATTGGCGACGAATTTGTCGCTGCCGCTGAAAATGCGTAGCTGCGGGTAGCGCTCGATCAGGCCTTTGGTATGCTCCCAATTATTGGCGCTATCTTTGATGCCGTGAAACTGAGCAGGATGGCTATCGAGCAGACCATCGATAATGGTAGGTGTGATCGGTACGCCGGTGACTTGTGGAATATGGTACAGCAGCACACGGGCATCGGCGGGCAGCGCATCGCATAGCGCACGATAGTAGCTTAACACGCCGATCTCGCGCGGCTGCTTGATGTAGAAAGGCGGCATCACCAGCAGAGCGTCGGCTCCCTGGCCAAGTGCGTAATTGCTCAGCGCGATCGTCTCGGTAAGCGCAGCGCAGCCGGTGCCGGCGATCACAAACATGCCACCTTTATGCTCGATCACAATATTGAGCACGCGCTCGCGCTCGGCCATACTCATCGACGGCCCCTCGCCAGTTGTGCCGAGCGTAAGAACTCCGTGCAAGCCACCCTGTTCCATAAACGCCATATATCCCGGCAGCCACTCATAATCCACCGGGCCAACATCGCTGACAAAAGGTGTCAGCATCGCGCTGACGATCCCGTGTAGTTCAGTCATATATTCCTCGCTTTGCTTCGGATTCATGCTGATTATAAACGAAAAGGTGCGAAGAGGCTTATGGCCTGGTTGGTGGTGAAGCCGCCAGCCAGGCCATAAGCCTCCTCGCATACCAAAGTCGAATGACGAGGTTAAATGTACAAATCCGTTAGGATTAGCTTATCATTGGCAGTCTGCGCCCCTGATCTGATACGCGTTCAGTTCGTCGCAGGGCAACAGCGCTACAAAGCGATTATTGTGTACCCATTCGACGAGTTGCTCGCGATTAAACGTGTGCCAGACGTACACTCGGTTGGCCGTCGTTCCGGCAAAGGCGCGCGTACCATCGCTACTGAATGCAACTGCGGTCACCGCGCCTGGATGGTCGTCGTAGCGTGCTAGCTCCTGACCGCTGGCCACTTCCCATAGCCGCATTGTTCCGTCGTCGCTAGCTGAGAGCACAAGCTGGCTGTCGGGGCTAAAGGCAACATCGCGCACGGCACTGCTGTGGCCGTTCAGCACGAAAAACTCATCACTCGTTAGGCTCCAGAGGATGATATCGCGATTCAGGGAACTGCTCATCCCATATCGTCCATCTGCGCTCAGCGCAACGCTAGTTATCTGGTCGTCTTGCCAGCCCAACTGTTGGAGCAAAGCGCCCGATTCGACATCCCAGAGTATCACTTCGCCCACGTTGTCGCCGGTTAGCAGTTGGCTACCATCGACGCTAAACGCCAGAGCCAGGATCGTTGCGTCGTTTGGAACTGCTGTGAAGGTTCGCAGCAATGCGCCATCGGCGGTGCTCCAAAGCCGCAGCAGGCCTCCGGTGGTGGCCGCGACAAGCCGTTGCCGATCGGGACTGAAAGCCGCCACCAGGCGTGAATCGGTGCCTTCGAAGCCCGTCTTAATATACAGCTCGCCCGAAGTATTGGTATCGATTCCTGCTAATGCAGTACTAGGGGTCTGTGTATCGATCTGCCAGATCTCGAAGGTTCCGGCAATGTCGAGCAACCCTAATGTGCCGCTGTCGTCTACCAGCACAACCGGTCCCGGCAGTTCTGGTATCAGCAGTTGCTCCGGATCGGTTCGCCACTGTAGAAAAAGCGATCGATCGCTGATCGCCGAGATCAAGCCGTCGGCAGGAGCAATGTGCAGCGCTACGAGTTTCTCGGTCGCTGAGGCCTGTACATTCCCTGAAAACTGATAGTCGAGCAAACCACTGTAACTGTCCCAGATCCGCGCGCTACCGTCGAAGGATCCACTAAGCAACAATGTGCCGTCGGGATTGAACGCCAAGCTGTTGACCTCCGCGCTATGGCCGACGAAGGTTCGTATCGTATTGAAGCTACCCATATCCCACAGGCGCACACTCTGATCGAGCGAGCTAGAGATCAGCCAATAGTTGTAGGGATGCACAGCCAAACTGCTCACAGCTTGCTGATGGCCTTGGTACTGGCCGTAAAAGGTGCCGTCTAACAAGCCGTAGAGGTGAATGGCACCGTCCTCGCATCCAGTAAAGAGTGAACCTGTTGAGAAAGCTGCGGTCATGGTGCTTAACAAGCAAGGTTGTTTTGTCAGCGGGTCGCTCGCCTGCACGTCGAGACTCAAGGGCTCTCGTGTCGCTACGCCACGCTGCGGATCGATAAAATGAACACTGCCGGTGCTCACGCCGATCAGCAGTTGGCCCGCAGGATCAACGATAATGGTGGTAATGCTGCCATTAATATCTTCCGCTGTGAAGATCGTGCTCTGCTCAGTGCCGGAACCAAGGTCGTAACTGCGGACGACACCATCGCGCGAGCCGGCGTAAACGGTTTGGCCATCCAGAGAGAAAGCGAAACTGGTGACACTGCTTTGCGTGCTACGCGTGAAGTACGTAACATCGACCGCATCGACTCGGTAAAGGTCGCCCACACCGATACCCTCTGCATCGAAGGTGCTGAAAACAATTGTGGCTCCGTCGGGGCTGAAGTGCGCCTCTCCGATTGGATCGGCGACCTCGATAGTGCGTAACAGCTCGCCGTCGGCGACACTCCACGATTGCAGCGTGCCGTTGCCATCGGCGGCAAGAAATGCGCTTCCGTCGGGGTCGAAGGCCACTGTGTTGACGGTAAGGGTTGAAGTGTAAACAGCGCGCGCTGCCTGGTTGGCGGCCTGCGACAGAGTGAGGAATATTTCGTCGCGGCTATAAGCATCGTTTGCGGCAACCATGGTCAAAGCGAGTGCGCGGTCGATATCGCCACGGCTCAACGCGGCAGCTGCATCGCTGGCGAGAGCCTGAGCATGCGCTTGCCGCAGGTTGTCGAGCGCAATTACTCCCGACACTAGCGAGCTGATCAGCGCCAGAACGGCAAGGATGGTAACACCGATCAGAATGCGGAAGCGACGGCGCAGCTTTGTTTTGGCGGTGCGCTCGGTCTCGGCCGCTTTCTGTGCCTGTTCAGCTGCCTCTTGCTGCGCCTTCGCGATCTGCTGCTGGTTGGCGATCTCTCTCATCAGGCGCTCGCGCTCATTGTGCAGCTCTTGATCGCGCAGAGCCAACGCTGCATCAAGAAAGGTGCGCTCACGGCGGTTCGATGTAAAACGTGGCAGCGAGACAAGCGCCAGCGCATGATCTAGCTGACGATCCTTGAGCAGGAGAGCGCTGTCACGATCGATGTGCCACTCTATTGCCAGACGACGCAAACGCTCGCGCAGCTGTAGCGCGCTACGATCTTCATCGATCCAGCGCTGTAGCGTCGGCCAGTCGTGCAACAGTAGATCGTGCGCTAGCTCAATCTGCTGTACGCCGCTTGTCGGATCGAGTTGGCTGACTAGCAGCCGTCGACTCAGCAGATCGTCGATGAGTTTGTCGATCGCTTTATGCTGCGGCTCAGCGGCATCAAGCCTATCGGCTGGAAGCACACTAGGTGTTGTGTCATCAACACTTCTGAATACTGCGTCAAGAAGCCGGACTTCTCCCACCGGATACAGCTCGCTGCGCTCACAGCGTGCTCGGGCATCATCACGTCGCTCGTGTCCAGGGCGCACCAGGCGCAGAAAAATCGCCCGCAGATACTCGCGCTCTTCAGCGCTTGCCATCTGGTAGAGCGCATCGGCGCTAGCCGCGATCGCGCCGCGCACACCGCCAAGGACATCGTACTCTACCTCGCGCAGCCATTTGCCGCGCCGCCGTGCCCACAGTTCCTTCAAGGTGTGTTGCAGCAGCGGCATCGCGCCATCGCCGCGTGTCTCTTCGATCATACGCGCTGTCAGCCCGGCCTCGAAACGCAGCCCCGCTGCGCCTGCCTGCTGTTCGATGACATTGCGTAAGCTGCTTGTTGGCAGTCGGTCTATCGTCAGACCACGCGCCAGGAGCAATTGAGAAAAGGTCGGCTGGCGCTTTTCGCACATCGCCAGTTGCTCGCGCCGCAGCCCCACCACCAGCAGCGTGTCTGCTGGCAGGGCGAGTAATCGATCGATAAAGGCTTTCTGCTGCTGTTCATCGTCGTTCAGCGTGAAAATTTCTTCGAGTTGATCGACCACAAGCGCAACGCGTGGTACCGCAGGTTGGGCCTCGCTGGGCGGGGCGACGGTCGCCAGTATTACGTCGAGGCTCGCCAAGGCGTCGGCACCCGGCGTAAATACTGTAACTTGTAAGTCTACGTGTGCCTGTCTGAGCGCTGGGATCAGCCCTGCGTGCAGCAGTGAAGATTTGCCGCTACCGCTGAAGCCGAGTACGGCGACAAAACGCTGCTGCTGCAAAAGAGCGAGCAGCGTTTGAATATCTTTGTCACGCCCATAGAAAAAGTCACGGTCGTGCTCGGCAAAAGCGGTCAGGCCGGGGAAGGGTGTGCGACTATCGTAGGGCTGCGGTCGCGCGCCGAGCGATAATGCGTTGAAGGTCAACTCGGTCGCTTCCAGGCAGATCATGTCGATCGCCTCGCGCGTGGTTGCCAACACCGCGCGTTGCTCATCGTTTAGTAACGGGTCGTCGACCGCCAGCAGGGTACTCAGATCCTGCGCTTTCTGGCGTAGTTCCTCTAGCAGCACCGGCGCACGCTCGGCCAGCAGTGGCGGCAGCAGCTCCAGCGCGGCCCGCTCTTGCGCAGCAGTGGGCGTGCCCTGCATCGTTTTGTCGAAAAGCGGGCGACCGCCGAGGCGGCTGTAGAGCACGGGTACCAGCGCGTCGTGGCTCTCGGCAACACGGGCTGTCGCCTCGACGAGCGCACGGTCGACTTCGCCGTGATCAAGCAAGTGCCGGTAGAACTGGGCTGCTAGCGCATTAGCCGTTGCCACACTGACTTTCTCGGTCATCGCCACCACCGCCGGAACGCCAAGGTCGCGCACCAGCCGTTGGGCAAGGCCGCCGAGGGTGACATCGGCTTCGCGACTCGCGCTCTCACACGTTGAAAGAAAGATCAGCTGCGGCAGGCCGTGCGCGCCGCGTATGTTGTCGAGCTCTTCGATCAGTTCGCTCGCCGAGATCGCCGCAACGCTCTGGCCCTCGTCGTCGTCGGCAAGGTAGACGATCGTCTCGCCGCTTTTGCCGATCACACGCCCGTGACAGACGATATGCAAGATGGTTATCGGCTCAGTAATAATGCGTTCGACGATCGCCCGCAAGGTGGCGGGGCCGTTGCTGTCCGACGCTGTGGTGAGCGCAAGGTACGGTATCGGCGGGTCAAGTGCATCAAATGCCTGCTGCACCCCGCTGATGGCAGCAGCTACATCAAAAAGCTTGAGCGCGAATTTCTCCTCAAGCTGCCGTGGGCTAGCTCCGACGATCAAGGCGCGCAAGTCGTAGCGCCCGAGCGGTGGGAAGCGCCGATCGGTGAGGCTGGGCAGGTAGCGCGAGAGCGGAGCGCGCTGATTGCGCGCCAAAAACTCCCAGTCGCCGTCGATCTGCGCGCAGAGGCGCTCCCAGCGTAGCGCGCGTAGCTCGATATCTTCGACGAAAAGGAGCACGCGCAGGCATTGCGTAGCTGTGCCCAACGCGGTCTTAAAACGTTCCGCCGCAATTCCATGAAAGAGCGCCTGGCCGAGCAATGAACCATAGTCCTCGGCCTTCGCCATTGTCGCGTTCAGCGCCTGGATATCGATTTGAAAAGTCGAGTCGATACGATCAGGCTTCAAGCGCTCGTCGCTGCTGATCTCGATAATCACGGGTGCGACACCATCGACCATGCGCTGGATAGTGATCTCGAAGCTGTCCATATGGTTCCTCGCTACGCGAGAACAATGATCAAGCATAACGAGCAAGCATTTGCGTGGCAAACAACTGCGCCTTACGCTTTACCCAAGCATTAATCGAGTAACTTCGCCAAACGGCATATCCTCAGTGGGGCGCCCACCTGGTGTCACCACCCACAGCGTTGGTATGGCGGGTGTGCATAGTGGGAAGAGACCACAGCCATCGGTGAGATAGACACAGATCGCGCTTTCATGCGGGTTATGGCTTGCCTCGACCGCGTTAAAAAAAGGCTGAAAGTCGGTGCCGCCGCCGCCGATCGGCTCAGGAATAGCGCTACGTGCGTTCAGCGCAAAAGGGCCATAGAGCCGGTCGTCGGCATAATATAGCTCACAGATCAGGTGCGGGTAGCTGGCAAGAATACCTTGCACCTCGCTCACCAGGGCGCGAATCTGTTCATCGTGGATGGAGCCGCTGGTGTCGATCGCTATATACACCCGCACCGATTCGCCCTCCAGCGCTTCAAGGTAGAGACCGCGCCCAATAAAGCGGCGATCGAAACCCCTGGAAGTCACTCGGCGTCTGGCACCAGGTAGCG
>JAAUTF010000207.1 GCA_012031775.1 Candidatus Altimarinota bacterium
CAGCACTTTTTCCGAGGCGCTGGCGCAACATCCCAAGGTTTTCAACCGGCTTTATGTGAACATGGTGAAGGCTGGCGAACTTGGCGGTGTGCTGGAAGTCGTTTTGAACCGCTTGTCGGAATTCCAGGAAAAGGCGCAGAAGATCAAGGGCAAGGTGGTCGCGGCGATGTTCTATCCCGTGGCGGTGCTGATCGTCGCGGTGGTCAGGGCGGCATCGCGCTGGGCCTCCACCAGCAGCTTCTCCGAGGCGGCAAGCCCACTACGTAGATCCTTGAGCGCGGCATCAAGCGCTTTGGCCTCGACGTTGCTATCGCGGTAGGCACCGCGTAGCGACACGATCTGACTTTCGTAGTGCTCGATCACATGGCTGAAGCCATCGTGGCCAAGCTCGCTGCGGCAAACAGGGCAGCTCGTCGTCTCGGCGGCCCCAAGGCGATCGCGATCGGCTTTGTATTGCTCGGCCTGGCGCTTAAACATGCTCGCACGGGCGCGCAGTTCGCCGGCGCGCTCGGCGGTGGCGCTCTCCTCCTGGCGTAGCGTGGCGAGGCGGGCCTGCTCTTGTTCGGCGAGCTGCTGGCGCGCCTCGGCGTGTTCGAGTTTGCCGCGCAGTATGGGGAGTTCAGCCAGCTGTTCACCGAGCCGGTTGAGGTTACGTTTGGCCTCTTCGCGAGCGGCGATAAGCGAGTTCTCGCGCCCACTGATAGCGGCGAGTTGCTCGCTGCGCTGCACTAACAATTTGCTGGCGCGGCTCAACTTCTGATCGAGCAGATCGGCTTTGGTGCGCAGATCGCGGCGCTCGTGATCCAGCGGCTGCAGGCGAGTGAGCTGCTTTTGCGCATCGTCGAGTTTCGCGCGCACCGCTGGGCGGCGCGCAGCCAGATCGTTCAGGCGCTCGCGCTCACGTGCCAGCGCATTGCGCTCACCCTCGATACGCACGCGCTCCTGATCGATCTGGCCTTGAAAGGTGCGCCACTCATCGCGCAGCTCTTCGTAACGCGGGCGCAATGCCTCAAGCCGCTTATGCTCATCACGAGCTGTTTGCAAGGCAAGTACACCAGCAGTAATCTCATCAGCACGTGCCAGCAACATCTCGCTCTCGGCGATGCGGCGGCGGTACTCGTCGAGCTGCTTTTCCGCCTGCGCTTGCTCGCTGCGCAGCCGCTCTAGTTGGCGGCTCAAGCTTTTGCGCTGCTCAGCGCGACGTTCCAAGGTATGCACCTGCGCAACTGCCGCATTGAAGGCCAGCTCAGCCTGCTGCTGCTGGGCACCAAGCTCAAGCATTTTGGCCTGCGCCTGCACCACCATCTCCTGCCAAAAAAGAAGCTTTTCGGCTTCTTCCTTCAACTGCTCGATCCGACCGTTAAGACCTTTGATCCGATCGTCGAAACTGCGGGCGCGTTCGCGAGCGCGCTTCTCCAGCGCCTCGTACTCCTGTAAATCAAGCATCTCGGCCAGCACCTGCTTGCGCTCGGCGGCCGTCTTGCGCGTGAACTCGTCGGCGCGGCCCTGCAGCAAAAATGAGGCGTTGGTAAACGTCTCGTAGCTCATACGCAGCAGATCATTAACCTGGCTCTGTGTTTCGAGCTTCTTCGTTTCGCTGAGCGAGCGCCAGCCTTGCGCACCGAGCAGCTGCAGATCGAGCGCGCTCTTGCCCATCTGCTGACCACCACGCGGGCCGGTTTTGCCGCGCTGACGCACGCGGCGCACACGATAGCGCTGCTCGCCGAGCAGAAACTCCAGCTCGACCAACATCTCGCTCTCGCCCTGCGCGATCAGTTCGTCGTCGGCGATACGCGCCTTGCCCCAGAGCGCCCAGGTGATCGCGTCGAGCAGGGCCGACTTGCCAGCACCGTTTTCACCCGAAAGGCAGACGACATGCAGACCATCGAAGTTGAGCGCGATCGGCTCAGCAGCGTCCGAGCCATCGTCGCGGTAACACATAAAATTGCGTAGCGTTAGCAGGGTTGGAATCATAGAGGAAATTGTATGTGCCGATGCACCCACGTCGCGGGCGCATCGGCACATACATAAGTTACAAACGAACGTTTATTCTATGCGGAATTCTATCACATGTTCAACATAATTGTCGATATTGTCGTTCGGATTACTGCGGAACACAAAAGTCCACAGGCCGCGCTCAGCATCGGCGGGGGCTGTCCAGCTAAAAATGACCTTGCCGTCTTTGTCGGCGACAACATCGGCGAAGAAGCGGATGACATCGCCGTCTGGCTCGTTGATCCAGTAGCTGACGCGCTCGCCGGAGAGATAGCCACCGCCGGTAAAGACGAAGGTCGTACCGGGCGCGCCGCTTGTCGGCGCTACCGCAGCGTTGGGCGCAGGCGTTGGCGGCGGCGGATCAGCGGATCGCTCAACAGTGAACATAATCTCATACTGACGATCGACTTCGTTACGTGCGGTCGCGATCATCTTCCACTGGCCGCCCATCGCATCGAGCGGTGCAACCCACGACCAGCGCGCGATGCCTTCGTAGTCGGATAGACCGGCTCGCCGGTATTATCGTAGCTACGGCCATTCGGATCAACCGCGTAGACATCGACTAATTCGCCGCGCCCGCCGGGCGAGCCAGCCCTGCGGAAACCAGGCGCGCTGAAGTTAAACGTTGTGCCTGGTGCGCCGCTGGTTGGTGTCACCGTAGGCGACTTCGCTGGGTCGGTTGACGCGGTGAGCGTGAAGGGTATCTCAACACCGAGGCCGCTATAGGTACCCTTGGCGGCCATCACCCAGTCGCCGGTCGGCGCAGTGATAGGTGCTGTCCAGCTCCAAGCGATTGCACCGCGTGCATCAGCGATCGGGTTCGGGGGCGTATACGGGCGGCTTGTTGCAGAGGTGCCGTCGGGTTTTCGGAGGAAAACACCAACTTCTTCGCCGGGCACAAAACCCTCGGCGGTGTACTGAAACGTCGTCTCGGGCGGGCCACTGGTAGGATTGACTGTACCGGTTGGTGCGGGCGGCGGGCCAGCGGGCTGATTATCGCCGCTGACGATGAATTCGGCAGTGAGCTGCAGCCGCGTCTCGTAGCCCTGGCTGACGGCCTGCCAGCGCCCGGATTGCGCCCGCAGCGTGGTTGTATACTGCCAAGTGATCGTGCCATGACATCGGCAAATACCCATGCACCGCTATCGACACGGCTGCCGTCGGGGGCGTTAAACCAGGTGGCGATCTGCTCGTTGCCTTTAAAGCCAGAGCCAATCACGGTGAACATCGTGCCGGGCGCCCCTCAGCGGGGCTAACGCTAGAGGCCGGGCCAAGCTCCGGCGGCACATCGACGACGAAATTCGCATTGTACTGTTTGCGGTTCTGCACACCACGCGTATGTACGCTGTAGGTACCACCGATCGCATCGCCTGGTGCTGTCCAACTCCAGCGATACACACCCTGCTCGTCGGCAGTCGGCTTCTGATCGCCAGGCTTCTGCAGATCGATACCGACGCCATCGGGGCCGGTGATCCAGGCGTCCATCGGCTCGTTGGCATTAAAGCCGCTCGCGCTGAACTGAAACAAGGTGCCGCGCCCGCCACGCTCAGGGGTCACACTAATTGTCGCCGCGGCAACCGAATTCACCACCTCAAACGGAATACCGAGCGTCTGATCAGAGACACTGCCGCGCGCAGACATCGTCCAACGGCCCGGCTCAGCGTTGGCGGTCACATCCCAGCTCCACACCGCATTGCCGACGCTATCGGCATTGACCGAGGGGTAACGCGGCTCAGAGGCTGCGGACGGCGCAGTGACCCAGAGATCGATACGCTCGCCCGGCGTAAAGCCGCTGGCGTCGAAATGCACGCGCATCCCCGGCTGAGCTTGCATTGGCGAGGCACTACCGCTAGCGGCGAACAAAACCGATGTTGGTGGAAGAGTCGCGCTGAGCAACGCGCTGAAAAGTAACAGAGCCAGCAGGCGGTATCGGCGTAGCACGGTAAACCTCGTTATGATATTGCAATGGTTTGTAAAAGGAGCGGTCTTGTCGCAGGCGACTGGGCCGCGCACGACAACATAATCTACATTTACAGCTCATCTAGAACTGCTTTATGAGCGATTTGACGGCACAAACGGCGTGTGGGTTGCATCTGCGTTGTGCGCCACTATCTGCTCGCGTATGCAGGATACCATATCTTCGCCCATGTCGCGTCACCCGTTGGAAGGCCCACTATGACCCACAAACGGGGGAGGGCATCTGCTCTCAAGTGGAGGGATTTTACGGACGGCGTCTTGATGCGCCGTTTCCCCCGCATCCCCCGACCTCTGCTGCCACCAGGGAAGAAGAGAAGAAATCGCGCCCTGATGCCGTCCGAAGCCCCGCCTCCATCTGAGCGGCGTGTAGCCCCTGACGTTTGCAGCCGACGATGCTCTGCGGTAATATGAGCGGCACTCTTGTGCGGGAGCAATTACATCTATGACCTACGCCCACTGTTTTAAGCGCGGCAACTGCTTGCAGATCAATTTCTGGCCGGTGTTTGCCTGGCTCTTTATCGCGCTCGCGCTTTATGGCATCGCAACAATCGTCGCCGCAGTAGCCAGTGGCGCACGCCCGTTCAGCGTGGGCATCGCGATCGGCAGCAGCACACTCGTCGCATTCACGTTATTTGTTTTTCATTCGGTCGGGCAACCAGTGTTTTGCCGCTTCGACACCGAGCGCAACCTGCTTTTGATCTGGCGTCTTAGCCTGCGCGGGCCGGTGAGCATCGAGCGGCCATTAAGCGATGTTGTTGGCGTTACAGCGCGCGTGATCCGGCGCGCCTACTGTCAGATCGAGCTGCAGATGGCCTCGGGCGAAAAGCTGCGGCTCACGCCGTATTTTTACACTGCCCTCTCGACATATGCGGTCGATCAGCTTGGCCTCTTTCTCAAACAAGAGCCACAGCTCACGCTAGTGACACGCATGCCTGGTCAGGGCTAGTGCGCCAAAGCGTAGGTTCCCCTGCGGCGAACACCTGATTATGGCGAGCTAAAGCCTGCGTCAAGCCTTATATGAACTTCCGCCGAGGTGTGCTAGTGCAATACTTATGCTGAACACATTCCATCTGCGCACCTTTCTTGCCGTCGTCGATATGGGCAGCTATTCGGCAGCGGCGCAGAGTTTGCACCTATCACAGCCGGCGGTTAGCCAGCAGATCCGCACGCTAGAGGAACAGCTCGGCGATGTGCGGCTGTTTCGCCGCGTCGGCCAGCGGATGGTGCCGACCCATGCAGGTGAGGTATTGGCGACTAACGCACGCGAGGTGCTGGTGCTGGCGACGCGGGCTGAGGAGGCCGTGATGGGACTGCGCGGCCAGGTGGTCGGGCGGGTGACACTTGGCTGCACTGCAAACAGCGGCGAGGTGATTATGCCCGCGCTGCTCAGTGGCTTTCGCAGTCAGTTCCCCGCCGTCATGCTCTCTTTGGAAGTGGCACCCTTCGAGATCTTACTCGACGATTTGGGCGAGCGCGAGGTATTGCTGGTGCTCTCTGAAGAGCAGCAGCGCCGCCGCGGCTGGGAGTCGCATTTGCTCGGCAGCGAGCCGCTGATGCTGCTGGCCCCCGCCGGTCATTCGCTCCTGGCGCTCGAACAGGTGCCGCCCGGCGTGCTCCGCGAGCAGCTGATGATCTTGCCACGGCCCGGTAACCCGCTACGGCGCACGATCGAGGAAGGGTTGCGACGGCGCTCGGTGGCACTGCCCGACCTGCAGGTGACCCTGGAGACAGATAGCACGGTGGCGACTATGGCCGCCATCCGCGATGGCCTTGGCCTGGCCTTTGTGCCGCGCAGCTGTCTGCCGCCGCGCAGCGATAGCCTTGGCATTGTCGATATGGCCGGCCAGCCAATGCAGCAACTCTGGCATCTGCTGCGCCTGCGCGAGCGCAATATGCCGCGCGCCGCCCAGGAACTCTACGATTTTCTGCTCGGCCCCGCCGCGCAGGCCATCCTCGGTCGGTTGGGTCTGAGTGTAGCAACGGATGGGGCCGCCGTAAAGCGTGACACGTGATGCGTGAGTCCTACAGCAGAAGCCAGAACTCAAGGTGCAGGATTTAAGAGATCTAGCGCGTCACACGGGCTGTAGTGCTGCAAAACAGCGCGCAATTGTCTTGCTCACCGCGATAAAGTCAAACCAATTCGTTTCACGGTTCACCATACACACAATCGTATGGCTCACTATACTATCATCATCATCGGGGCAGGCGCAGCCGGGCTGGCAGCAGGCACCGCGCTGCGCGCCGCAGGGCAAGTGCCGCTGATCATTGAGGCGCGTGACCGCATCGGCGGGCGGATCTGGACGGATCATACGCACGGGCCGACAGAGCTAGGAGCCGAGTTCATCCACGGTGCAAACGCCACAACCTGGCAGGTTGTACGTGCGCTCGGGCTGCGACCGGTGCCGTGGCATGGCCCGCGGCAGGTTGCGCGTGCTGGGCAACTGCTCGACGGGCAGGAGCTATGGACGGCGGCAAATGCGCTCTACACAGCGGCAATTCGGCAGCACGATCCGGAGATCAGTGTAGAGCAGGCGCTCACGCAGCGTGCCGCGCCAGATAACCCCGGTTTGAAGTATGTGCGCAACTGGCTTCAAAACATGGAAGGGCCGACATCGCCCGCCTTAGCGCGACGGCGCTGGCCAAGGAGCGCGATACAGCCACCAACGGCGATGATAACTTCCACCTCGGCGAGGGCTACGACACGATTCCTACTGCACTCGCAGCAGGCCTGAATATTCAGCTGAATTCGGTGGCGCGCGCAATTAGCTGGCATGGACAAGGGGCGCGGCTAGTGCTCGAAGCGAGGAACCAGAGCAGCAGAATCACGAGTATCACGGCGCGACAGGTGCTGGTGACCGTGCCGCTGCCGATCTTGCAGCAGAACCGGCTGCGTTTCGATCCGCCGCTGCCTCCGGCTAAACAGCAGGGCATCGCTGCGCTCGCGATGGGCCAAGTCACCAAGATCGTGCTGCGCTTTAGCCAGGCCTTCTGGGGCGAATTGCGCTTGCTGACCTGCGACGGCCCGATTCCTTCGTTCTGGCCAGTTGAGAGCGCTACCGTGCCGACCTTAATGGGCTATATCGGTGGGCCGCCCGCGCTGCAGCTTGCCGCACAGGGTGAGCCAGCCGCACTCGCTCGTACTTTGGAGCAGCTCAGTAGCTATTTCGGCCCACAGGTGCACGCCGCATTCATCAGCGGGCGAATGATAGATTGGTCGCAAGACCCGTGGACACTGGGAGCCTACACCTACACGCCGCTCGGTGCGGGCAACGCGCGCGCGCGCCTGGCCGCCGCATTGCCGCCGACGCTGTTTTTCGCCGGTGAGGCGACATGCACTAACGGACACCTGGCAACGGTGCATGGTGCGATCGAGAGCGGGCGACGCGCGGCAGCGGAGCTACTGCGGTATGCATCGGGCGCGTAGGGGCACAGCATGCTGCGCCCCTACGCGCCATACTCCAGCACAGCAACACTCTCGATATGCGGCGTTTGCGGAAAGAGATCGACGGGCTGCACCGAAGCGAGACGGTAGCCGCCCTCAAGCAAAGGGCGCAGGTCGCGGGCGAGGATACCAGGATGACAGGAGATGTAGACGATGCGGCGCGGCGCAAGGCGCAGCAATGCCGCGATCGTCGCCGGGTGACAGCCGCGGCGCGGTGGGTCGAGCAGCACGCCAGCGAAGCGCTCGTTCAGCTCGGGCAGGGCGCGCTCAACCGGGATGGCCATGAACCGCACATTGTCGATCTCGTTGAGCAGCGCGCTGCGCTCGCCATCGGCAACAGCCTGCGGGTTCTCTTCGATCGCGACAACCGAGGCCACTTCGCGCGCCAGCGGCAGCGCAAACGTGCCAGCGCCACTGAACGCATCGAGCAACCGATCAGCACCATGCAGATCGAGGCCGACGCGTGCTAGCTCTAGCAGGCGGCGCGCCTGTGCCACGTTCACCTGAAAGAAGCTCTGCGGGCTAAGCTCGAAAATCACGCCGCCGAGCTCCTCGTGCAGCGTCAGCGGCAAATCGATCGCCGCTTCATCCTCACCGTCTGGTTCATCTTCGTCGCGCTCAGCGCTGGCCTCTAGCTGGGCGACCGCCACACCGGCCAGTGAAGGCACACGCATCAGCCAGATATCGGCGAGGTCTTCGAGGTCGCGTTCGCCACGCAACAGCGCAACACTGTAGTGAAACGCCGCACTAGCGCGTAACGTTACACCGCTCAGCGTCGCGTCGGCGGCAATCTCGCGCAGACCAGCGAGCGCCGCATTCAACTCGGGCAGCAGCAGCGGATCGTGATCAAGCGCGACGACGTCGCGGCTACCGGCGCGGTAATACCCGATCGTGCCGTTTTGCACATGGAGATGCGCAGTGTTGCGGTAGCCCCAGGGCTGCGGCGAGCCGATCGACGGTAGCACTGGTGGCTCATCGATACCGGCGATCTTCATCAGCTGCTCGCGCACGATCTGCTCTTTAAAGCGCAACTGTGCCGGATACGCAATATGCTGCCAGGGCGCGTGGTCGCTGGAAGCCACCCGTGGCGCGACCCGCTCGGGCGAGGCTGCCAGAATGGTTTCGATCACACCGCGCGCATAGCTCGGGCGACGCTCCGTCAGCCGCACGCGCACGCGCTCGCCGGGCAGCGCTCCGCCGACGAAAACGACCTGGCCGTCAACCCGGCCCACGCCCTCACCGCCTTGCGCCATCGAGTCTATCGTTAGCTCGATAAAATCGTTCATCGTATCTATCCTTGTAAGCATGAAGCGTGAACCTTGAGCAGCGACGCTGCCTAGTTCACGCTTCACACGAAAATCTTTCGTACATAGCACGGGCCGTATCACGCTACATTAGTACGCCTGTACATCAATTTCAGCAGACGCTTCAGCGGTAGCACTGCCGCGCCCGCCTTGTGCCGCGCTGAAGCTTTTAAATTCCGAGTCCTGAATTCTGACCCTGCTCTAATGCAGCTCGAACACCTCTTTATCGACCAACTCGATGTTCACCGGATACTCGCCGATAAAACAGCCCTTGCAAAGGTTGCCTGCGGGCAGCTGCGTGGCGCGAATCAGGCCCTCGAGACTCAGATAGGCGAGGCTGTCGGCACGAGATGCGCGCAGATCTCGGGGATACTGAGACGATGGGCGATCAGCTCAGGGTAAGTCGCCATATCGACGCCGAGAAAACAGGGGTGGCGAATAGGCGGTGAAGAGACGCGCACATGCACCTCAACGGC
>JAAUTF010000208.1 GCA_012031775.1 Candidatus Altimarinota bacterium
AGGCCCGCTGCCGCCAATGTGCGCACGTTCCTGACCGACCCGCGCCACCGTTGCCTGGTCGGCACAGCCGAGGAGACCGGCCTGGCAGATGGGTCGGCTTCGGTTGTGTATGGCGAGGCGCTACTGACGATGCACACCGCTGGCCAGAAGGCGCGCATCGTGCGCGAGGCGTTCCGCGTGCTCGCGCCCGGCGGCCGCTACGGCATCCACGAGCTATGCCTGACGCCCGACACGCTCAGCGCGGCCAGCAAAGACGCTGTGCAGCACGACTTATCGACGGCCATTCATGTCGGTGCCCGGCCCCTGACCAGCTCGAGAGTGGCGGCGACCCTGGAGGCGGCAGGCTTCCGAGTGCTGGTGGAGCGGCAGGCAGCGATGCATGTGCTGGAGCTGGGGCGGATGCTTCGCGACGAAGGCTGGCGGCGCACCC
Organism: Candidatus Altimarinota bacterium; assembly: GCA_012031775.1. GTDB lineage: Bacteria > Chloroflexota > Chloroflexia > Chloroflexales > Chloroflexaceae > JAAUTF01. Next base: position 431 of record JAAUTF010000208.1, read on the forward strand.
TGCGCATCGCCTGGAACATCCTGCGCACGCCGGTGGCGCGACGACGCATCCAGGCGATGCGGGCGGTCTTTCGCAAGCACCAGCACCATCTCGCCGCCATCGCATTGGTGGCGGTCAAACCAGAGGAAGGCATATGAACGCACTATGGTTTCAGGATCTGGCCGCCGAAGTCGTTCTACCCGAGGACGGGACAATGAGCCGGACGTTGTATCAGGACGACGGGCTAAAGGCGGTACTCTTCGGCTTTGCAGCAGGCCAGGAGCTGTCTGAACACACAGCCGCAGTGCCGGCTATCTTGCACATCCTGCGCGGTGAAGCGCGGGTAACGCTGGGCAGCGCGACGATGGCGGCGCAGGCTGGTAGCTGGGTACATATGCCGGCCCGTCTGCCCCACAGCATCAGTGCGAGCACGCCGCTAGTGATGCTCTTGCTCTTGCTGAAGGGCCAGACAACACAGCTTGAACCCCAGGAGTAACCGATGACACGAGCAGTGACGCCGCGCCAGCGGGTGCGCCTGCGCCGATCGTGCTACCGACCGAACACGGCGGCTGGGGGCTGCTAGGCGCACCGCTCCTGCTCGGCCTCTGGGTTGCACCCTCGTTGGCCGGAGCATGGTTGAGCCTGGCCGCCCTGGCGCGTTCCTGGCCCGCCAGCCGTTAATGCTCGCCCTCGGCGACCGCAGGCGGGGCAAGCGCTTCGCGCGTACCGCCTGGGCCGAGAGCTTCGCCCTGGGCTACGGCTTGCTGGCAGCACTCGCCTGTGGCGGTGCCTGGTTCGTCACCGCCCATGCCTTCTGGCAGCCCCTGCTGCTGGCGGCACCCCTGGCAGGCGTACAATTCTGGTACGACCTGCACAAGCAGCACCGCGCTCTGGCCGCCGAACTATACGGGGCAACGGCACTCGGCGCGGCAGCAGCGGCGATCGTGATGGCGAGCGGCTGGGCGCTGTCGTCGGCCCTTGGGCTCTAGCTGCTCCTCACCCTGCACGCCATCACAGCGATCCTGTATGTCAGAGCTCGCCTGCGCCGGGCGCGGGGCACTGCCGCTTGCATCTGGCCGCTCCCCCTGGCCCACCTCGCAGCGCTGGTCATCGTCGTCGGCCTGGCTCGGCCTGGTGCCCTGGTTGAGCACGGCTGCCTTCGCCCTGCTGGCGCTGCGGGCGATTGTAAGGCTGCTACCCTTGAGCCTGCCGACGCCCACGCCCCTTGTCGGTGTCCAGGAACTTGGCTTCAGCTTGCTCACCGTGGCGAGTATCGCCCTTGGCCTACAGCTCGGCTGGTGAGCGTCGCAGTCGCGTGCCATTGCAGCGTGCAACGTTTCACGCCGCCTCCCCCGTGATGGGCCGTCGGCTACGGAGCACAAAGCGCGGCTGGGGTTCCCGAGCCCCGGGATCACGAGCGCGCTCGAACTGCTCAAGCGCGGCCAGCCGCGTGATCGACACCTGCACAAACCCTGCCGCCCGTACCAGTTCCTCCGCTGGTGTCAGGCTCTGGGCGTGCATAAGGGGCAGGGCCGCCTGCACTGCCGTAGAGTAGTGCGACTGCCACATGGCATGCCAGGGCTCGCCAGCATCTGAGTCGGCGGGGTCGGTGCCGACCCACCATAGGCCGTCGATGATGATCAGCACACCGCCCGGCCGCAGCAGGCGCTGCCAGCTTTTGAGGGCGCGCAGCGGATCGCTGAGCGTCCAGAGCAAATGTCGGCTGATCACAACATCAAAGCTGCCCGGTGCCCCTGTCGGGTCGTGGGCATCGCCCACTGCAAATACCGGCGGCCTGGCCAGGCCATCAGCCTTAGCCTGGGCGAGCGCCAGCATCCCGGTTGAGAGATCTACGCCAACTACCTCGTGCCCCAACTCGCTCAGCAGGATGGCGAGAAAGCCCGTGCCCGTACCCACATCGAGCACCTGCGCCGGGGCGGGCGGCAGCTGCGCACGCAACAACTGGAGCCAGATCTCGCGCTCGGTTTCGTCGCGCAAACTATGGCCAACCGACTCGTCGTAGCTGACACCACGGGCGTTCCAGTAGGCGGTGATGCGATCCTGTAAATCATCGTGGCTCAAAGCTGTGCCTCCTGTTTCCATACGTAGCCGCGCACACCGATCGGCAAAACAAGGGCCGCCAGCACACTGTGCTACCTCGCTTCCATGCATCCGTTGTAGTAATATATACGCCCTCGGCCGCCCGGGCAAATCTGGCGCGACATCGTAGATCAGATCGACTCGTCGGCGTGGAGCACCCGGATGCGGGCCTGCAGGTCGAGCAAGAACGGGGCGCTATTTCGTCACCCAGCGGTGGCACGGCAGCGCGGGCAGAGCCCAAACAGCTCCACAAGATGCGCACTGATCTGAAAGCCGGTGCGCTGCTCTAGTTGCTGCACAAGTGACTGTACACCGCAGTTGTCGAAGCGCTCCATCGCGCCGCACACCGTGCAAACCAGATGATGGCTATGGCCGGTGCCCAGGCTGTAGCGATGGCATTCTTCAAGGCCGTGGATACGCTGCAGTAGCTGCAAGTCGCAGAGCAGCCGCACCGTGCGAAAAATGCTCGCGATACCCGGCGACTCGTTGCGAGCGACAAGCCATTGTTCCAACTCTTGCACACTAAAAGCACCCCGATGCGCGCTCGCAGCTTGTAACACCGCAAGCCGTGGCCCCGTCACCTTATAGCCCGCCTCAGCGAGTTGCTCAGCCAGCTCAGCTACCGCCGTCGGCAAGGTAGCGCGGCGCATTTCAAGATAGCGGCTCATGCACACCCTTCTGCATCCAGTCTCCACTGCCGAACAGCAGCTTTGCCCATAGGAGATTGTTGCCTGTGGAGCAGCGCTGCTCACAACCCCGCAGAAGAACACCACCACGCAGGCTACCATTATATTGTACCACGTCATCGCTGATAGATACTCGCAATGTTGACAGAGAACCTACCTAGTGATATAACGTATCAATAGATAGAGTGCCTTAGGCGCTGTTGTGGTGTGTGGCGTAGCCATGCACCACGACACACTCTTCTTCACAAGCCGTTATCGGAGATCGCCGCGATGAGTGCTCCTTCAGGACGTATTCCGGTTACCATTCTGACCGGTTTTCTTGGTGCCGGTAAAACAACGCTGTTGAACCACTTGCTGCGCAGCGGCGTACGGCGCTTTGCCGTGCTAGTCAACGATTTCGGCAGTATCAATATCGACAACGATCTGATCGTAGCAGTGGAAGGGGAGCGCATCAGCCTCGTGGGCGGTTGTGTCTGCTGCCGCATTCGTGGCGACTTGCTCGACGCCGCGCTGCAGCTTGCTGCCTCGCCAACACCGCCCGAACATATCCTAGTGGAAACGAGTGGCGTCGCTAACCCCTGGCCGGTAACGGAAACCTTCACAGCGGGTCGCGCGCGGCGCAGCTTCCGGCTCGACGGGGTCATCACCGTTGTCGATGCTGAGCAGGTGCAAACACAGCAACGCCATGCATCCTTGATTCGGGCACAGCTCCTGGCCGCCGATGTGCTGGTGTTGAGTAAATGCGATCTTGTGTCGGCACCACAAATGGCTGCGCTACACAGCTGGCTGCGCGATCTCGTGCCGGGTGTGCGCATTCTTGTAGCCCGTGCTGGCGCGCTTCCACCCGCACTGCTGCTCGACCTCAGCACACCCGCAGTGGATGGCGCGCTGACCGTCGTTGAGGCACTGCCGGCAGACGAGTGCTTCGCGAGCTGGAGCTATCACTCTGCGCAACCGTTGGATCGTGTTGCGCTTTGGAATGCGCTCGCAACTCTGCCAGCCGAGGTAATTCGCGTCAAAGGCATCGTAGCACTCGGTGATCAGCCCGACATACGCACGATCGTGCAGATGGTCGGGCGGCGTATCAATGTGCAGCATGGGCGCGCTGGGGTACGACGCCGCCCCAAAGCCAACTGCTTGTTATCGGCGCGCTCGGTGTACTTACCGACGACGAGCTACAGCGACGGCTTGATGCCTGTCGCTATCGTACGTTAAGCGAGCGCCTGCGCGCCGCTATCGCCGCTGTGCAGCGCCGCTTCTTTTTGGCCGAATCGCGTTAATGCTCGGCACAACCGCCATCTACCGCCCTTCTTGGCGCGGGCTACCCCTCGGCATTGCAGCTCGCTGATCTTAGCCTAGCTTCGGCTGCCTTGCACGACGCACAGGCCCCTATCTGCCTTGTCAGAAGAGGCTCAAGCGATCTTTCGCTTGTTCGCCGCTCTTGAAGGCCGTAAGCCACTGATCGATGGTCTGGTGCAGGTCGAGATAGGCGGCGACCACCGCCGTAACCCTGTGCTACAATAGCATCGCCAAGTGCAATTCTCAGAGAAGGAGCGAAGCGATGAACAAGAAGACCATCCGCGATGTGGAATGGGCCGGCAAGCGCGCGCTCGTCCGTGTTGATTTCAACGTGCCGCAGGACGATGAAGGCAAGATCACCGACGATACCCGCATTCAGGCCGCCCTGCCGACGATCCGCTATTTACTGGAGCACGAAGCCAATGGCATTGTGCTGATGTCACACCTGGGCCGCCCCAAAGGCAAGGTTGACCCCAAATTCAGTATGCGCCCGATCGTCGAGCGTCTCTTCGAGTTGCTGCCCGAGGCGACGGAGGTGAAGAAGACCGAAGCGATCACCGGCGAGGCTGCGGTCGCCGCCGCTTCGTCGTTGCAGCCTGGCCAGGTGTTGGTGCTCGAAAATACCCGCTTCGACGCGCGCGAGGAGAAGAACGACGCCGTCATGGCGGCTGAATTAGCGAAACTCGGTGATGTCTACGTGAACGATGCTTTTGGCACCGCGCACCGCGCTAACGCCAGCACCGAGGGCGTGGCGCATCAACTCAAGCCCGCCGTGGCTGGCTTCCTGCTCGAGAAAGAGCTGGCATTTCTCGGCAGCGCAATCGAGCGCCCACAGCGGCCTTTTGTGACGATTATGGGCGGGGCTAAGATCAGCGACAAGATCGGTGTGATCGAGGCGCTGCTCGGCAAATGCGATGCTATCTTGATCGGCGGCGGCATGGCCAACACCTTCTTTGTCGCCCAGGGCCGCGATGTCGCCGCCTCGCTGGTCGAAAAGGACGCCATCGAGACGGCCAAAATATTGCTCGCCAAGGCCGAGGAACAGGGCGTGAAGATGTTGCTGCCCAGCGATGTGGTCGTCGCCGACGCTTTTAGCGCCGACGCCAGCACGCAGGTGGTTTCCGCCGATGCCGTGCCCGCTGGCTGGCGCATCCTCGACATTGGTCCGACTACAGTGCAAACGTACAGCGACGAGGTGAAGGCGGCTAAAACTGTGGTCTGGAACGGGCCGATGGGTGTGTTTGAGATGGAGCCTTTCGCCAAAGGTACCTTTGCGGTTGCGCAGGCTATGGCCGACGCCACTGCCCAGGGGGCCACGACGATTATCGGCGGCGGTGACTCGGCCTCGGCGATCGAGCAAGCTGGTTTGGCCGACAAAGTCAGCCACGTGAGCACCGGTGGCGGTGCGTCGCTCGAGATGCTGGAGGGCATCACATTGCCCGGCGTCGCCGCGCTCGACGATCGCTGATCAGTGTAAGTTGCGCGACGCTTCCTGGCCCCTCACCCCGTCTCACTGCGCTCGCCACCCCTCTTCCGCGCGCGAGGGGCCAGGGTGAGGGGCCGAGTCTCATTGCAGTGCCAAAAATGCCATCTTGTACCAAACATGTCGTGCCAACCGGCCACGGTAGCGTCCTGACCCGACCTGCTGAATTCTGACTCCTGAATTCTCACTTATGACTACTTCCGCTTCTTCTCGGCCACGACGCGGGGCTGCGCCCTTTATCGATGGCAGCACCCTCAACTGGCACGGCGCTTCCTCGTGGCGCAGTGGTTTGTGGCTGTTTCTGCTCGGCGCGCTGCTGATTTTTGCAGTCGACTGCCTTGGCTTCTGGTTGCTGAACGATAGCTACCAGATGAACGCTGGCACCTTCCGCGCGCGCTACTTTCTCGATGGTGTGTCGAGTGTGGAGCAGAGCGCCGATGGCCAGAGCTATCGCTGGACATTGCCCGAAGCGACAATTCGTTTTACCACTAGCAGTGTCAGCGATGCCAGCGTGCTCACACTTACGCTTGGCCCACGCCCCGACGCTGCGGTGGCCAATCTTTCGCTCGGCGGATCTGCGCTCGTCGCCGTGCCGCTCGACGACGCCGATCGCCATATTCGTTTGCTGCTGCCGCCAGAGACGCCAAACGCTTTCACGATCGGCCTAAGCGTCGCGCCGCTACAAGTCGCGGGTGACAACCGCACCCTCGGCATGTTGCTGCGCAGCTTTGGGCTGGAAGTGCCGCAGGGCGGGTTCAGGCCGCCCTCGCTGCCACTCTATTTCGCGCAGTTGGTGATGCTCCTGGCTTTGCTGATCACCAGCGTGCGTCTGCGTTGGTCGCCGCCGGCACAGGCGCTCGCAGTGCTTTTTGTGATTGTACTGCCCGCGCTACGGCTCGTAAGCGATGGCCTTGCGGCGCAACCCTACGCTCAGCAGATGGCGCTAGCCTTTTGCGCGCTTGCCGCGCTTACATGGTTTGTGCTCGCGATCGCCGATGCTGTCACGCCAGACGCCGCGCAGCGCGCCGAGATCCGTGTGCTCTGGTCGATAGCACTTCTAGCCTGCTTGCTGCGGCTGATGGCGGTGCTCTACCCGACCTTTAACGGCCAGGACATTCCACTCAACGTGCGCCGCCTGATGCGCGTGATCGACGGCGATCTGATTATTGTGGCCGGTTCGAGCGAGTTCGCCGGTGGGCAGACGATCTACCCGCCGCTGCCCTATATTGCGGCCATGCCGCTGCTGCTGATCTTCGACAACGCCAGCAAAACTTTACAGGCTTTTCTGGCGGTGGTCGATGGCACGACAGCGCTTTTTGTCGGTTTGCTCGCGCGCCGCCTGGGCGGAAGCTTGATGGCGGGGCGTAGTGCCGCACTGCTGTTTGCGGGCAGCTATGCAGCGCTGGCGGCGCTGAACTACAGCTTCTCAGCGCAGATTTTCGGCCAATGGTTCACCGCGCCGATCGCGCTGCTGCTGCTAGCCCCCGGTGCCTACGCCCAAACGCGGCGCTGGCTAGCGGCCTGTCTGCTGCTGCTCTTTGCGATGCTCTCGCATATCGGCGTTGCGATTTTGGCGGTCGCCTGGATGGGCCTGCTGGCCTTGCTGAGCCTCTGGCCACCAAACCGCCATGGTTGGTGGCGGCTCGGCCTCTATCTGGGTACGCTTGGCCTGGCGGTAATTTTCCTCTATTCACCGGTGCTGACGCTCATTCTCGGCCACGCCGGCCGAACCACCGGCAGTCGGTTGAACGATGCACTATCGCTGCCGGGGCTCACGCCTGGGCTCTGGCGCGGCCTCTGGCACGCCTTCAACCAGATCGGCGGGGCGCTGGCGGCGTTGGGGCTAGTGCTGGTACTGGGCCGCAGCGAGCGCCGCCAGCGCGATGTGATTATCGCCGCCATCGGCGCTGCGCTGCTCTTCTTGGCCGTCAACGTCTTCTTTGGCTTGCAGGTGCGCTACTTCTACTTTTTAGTGCCACTGGCGTTTGCAACGGCCGGTGTGCTGCTTGGCACGATCGCAGGCCGCGGACGCATCGGCAAAACCGTCGCTTGGTCGCTCACCGTCGCACTGGTGCTCTTCACCGTGATCGACTGGGTGCTCACCGCCTTCTACGACGGCAAACTGACGATGACGGTGCTGACACATTAGAATTCAGGCTTCAGAAGGTCAGGCCAGGGTGACAGGAGAAAAGGAAAGCACGAAGCCAGACAAACTGCCCGGCTTCGTGGTCTTCGTGGCAAAACGGCTCGGCACGCTCACCTGTACCCTGTATCCTACTGCGCCACTTCGGTCGTGGCGATGTCGGCGGCTTCCGGCCAAGTCTCCTGGTTGCCGGCCCAATCGCGGGCGCGCACACGGAATTCGAAATGCTTGCCCTCGTCGGGGCCGAACCAGACCTGGTGTTCAGCCACAGCGCTCTTCCAATCTGTCCAGCCGCCTTTTGGCAGTTGCCGATACTGGATGTCGTAGTCAGCGATACCGCTCATATCGTCGGTGCCGCCAAGCGACAGCATGTAGCCGTTATCCTTGCGCACGATCTGGGTCACATCGCCGTTGGGCGGCGTGCTATCGTTGCGCTGGCTCCAGGCTACGGCGTCGAAGCGCACGGCGCGCTCGTTATCACCAGCCACATCGCTCAGCTCCACAATCGGTGTCGACTCGCCGCCGAAGTGGTAGGTGCCGAGCGAAACCCAGCTGCCAATCGCGCGCTCCTGATTGATCGTTACCTCGGTGACCGCGCCGTCGTGGGTGATGCGATAGCGCGCCGCTTTCGTCGCTGCTACTTTGCCGCACTCGGGGATGTAGGCCTTCACCTCGTAGAAGCCCGGCTGCGGCAAGCCTGCTGTCCAGGCGGCGAGATTTTCGGCGGCACCGGTATCGGTGGTCGAGTACGTCCAGTCGTGGCTGCCGCCCATCCCACAGCGCGCCTGATACCAGGTGCCAGCGTTGGCGTTATAGCCGCTGCCCCCATTATCGACAGGAACCGCGCCGTCCTCGGCGTCGCCCGCCTCGTCGCCCGCCGCGAAATCGTCATCTCCCCCTTGAGCCCCATCCTCGAAGGTCTCGGCATCTACGCCGGCGCCACCGCCGAAGCCGACGGCTCCCTCGTCCCCATCCTCCTCGTTCCCAGCTTCCTCCAGGGCCTGCGCGATTTCTCCGATACCCCGGCCACCCCCGCCGCCCCCTCCGCGCCCAA
>JAAUTF010000209.1 GCA_012031775.1 Candidatus Altimarinota bacterium
GGATCGTCACGTTCAACACGAGTGCCCGCCCAGCCATCACCTCGTCTACCGAGTTGTCGACGACTTCGCGCACCATCGTATGGAGGCCATTGATGTCGGTTGGCCCGATATACATACCAGGTCGCTTGCGCACTGCTTCCATGCCTTCAAGTACCTGGATCTGGCTTTCATCGTATGCGCCAGGGCTTGTCGCTTGTGATTCTTTTGTCATAATCTCGTTTCTCGTAAATGCGGTGTTTGCGGCGTTGGAATGCGTCAGATACGTCGCTCCTTTAACGTCTTATTATACCATAGTTACACGCTTTTGGGAAAGTTTTTCGTACATATGTGCGGGTTAGGTAGGGCGGCTCGGTGCCTATATTTCTGCTGGCGGGTGCATCACCCCGCCAGACCACCCCCGTGACGCTCCTCGCGCCGCGCCGGTTTGTGGGTGGCTCTGCCCCCACGCCCCCGTCGGAGGGCGCTTCGCCCCTCCGAACCACCCCGAAGGTGAGGCTGCCTCCGGCTGAAACGCCCGTGGTCATGCCGCGCAGCCCGGTACCGTCCAGCGCCACGAGACACGCCATCGCACGAGCACCGCCTGTCAGAACGCCGCATACTGCGCCCGACTGCATCTCTCGCAGGGACAACGCCGCCATATTAGCACCGCGCATGAAGACGACCCGATCACGCCCTCGCCAGCACAGCGATGAGGAATGACGAGCGCTGCGGCAGCGGAGGCAGCCCATTTCGGGGGTCGCGGGCGCGCAGCCCCCCTACCTACCCAATTGATGCTATAATCCTATTCCAGGAACACAAGCCTTGCCGATAGACCCCTCTATGATTGGTGATCTCGCTGCGCTGCCAGCGCTGCTCTTGCTCTTCACCGCTCCAGGTTGGGCCTTGCTCGCCCTGAGCGGTCTGTGGCGGCGTTTCCCCGGCCTGCAGGCATGGTGTGTCAGTATTGGCCTGAGCATTGCTTTCTACCCAGTTCTTTTCTACACCTTTCGCACCCTGCTGCCGTCGCTGCGGCTCGGGCCACTGCCGCTCGCCCTGCTCTTACTGCTCTGTGTGACGCTCGCGCTCTGGCTGCTCCGCCACGAGTGGCGCGCGCTCGTGCGCTTCACGCCGCTTGAGTGGCTGGCTATTGCACTCGTGATGCTGACGCTCCTCACTCGCCTGCTGATCATCACTGATCAGCCCTACCCAGCCTGGGCTGACTCACTGCACCACGCGCTGTTAACACGTCTGACCGCCGAGCACGGTGTACTGCCGAGCACTCTTGAACCCTACTTCGCAATTCCGCTTGGGCAGTACCATCTTGGGCTCTACGCGCTGACGGCGAGCCTCGCTTGGTTGTCGGGTTTGCCCGCGCATAGCGCGCTGCTGCTCACCGCACAGATGCTCAATGGTCTCTGCGGCTTGGGTGTCTTCCTCGCCCTCGATCGCTACAGCGGGCGTTTGGGCGCAGTTGTTGGCGTGGCCGTGGTTGGCCTGCTCTCACATCAGCCGGCCTGGTATGTCAACTGGGGGCGGTTCACCCAGATCGCTAGCCAGACCATTATGCTGATCGCCTGGGTGTTGAGCTGGGAAGCGCTGCGCATCTGGCGCGCTCCCGCCACAACACGCCGCGATCGCTGCTGGGTAGTCGGGTTGGCGCGCTGCTAAACGCCGCTGTGGTGCTGTTCCACTTTCGCGTTGCCGCCTTCTACCTGCCGCTCCTCGCGCTTGTCGTCCTGATCGAATGTGTGCGCGGTCTGCGCGACAAACGCGCCCTGGCGGTGTTTTCGGGGGTGGTCGTGTTGGCGATGGCGAGTCTGCTGCTCGTCGCGCCCGCTATCGGTGAGGCCTTACGTATCTACCTGGCCACACCGCGCGATGTCAGCTCCATGCCAGCGCAGGAGGTCGAGCAGACGATCCGTGACTATTTTGGCTTCCCGCTCGAAAGCATCCCGCTGCTCGCAGGGCGTGTCTGGCTGCTGATCTTGAGCGGGGTCGCCTTGCTCTTCGCGCTGTTGCGCCGCAGCCAACTGGCGGCGATCGTCGGCACCTGGACGACGCTGGTGTTGGCGATCGGTTTCATCTACCTGCTGAATATTCCGGTGTTAGCTTTCACCAATCCTGGCGCGGTGCTGATCTTGCTCTACATGCCGATCGCGCTGCTGATCGGCTGTGGTGCGCAAGAGCTTGTCCGTCTTTTTGCCGGGCGTGAGCGCATCGCCTCGGCCGCCCTGGCGACTCTGGTGACTGCTGGAGCTTTTATTGCCCTGCCGCAGCGCGTCTCTGATGTCGAGCCCTTTCGCTACTTCGTGACTCCGGCTGATGTCGTCGCTGCTCAGTGGATTCGCGCTAATACGCCGCCCGATGCGCAGTTCGCCGTCAACACGACGTTCTGGCTGCCACAGGCACCACACGGTACCGATGGCGGCTACTGGATTCCTTATCTGGCCGAGCGCTCGACCACAGTTGGGGTTATGATCAATAGCCTTGGGTCGAGCGAGCTGATCTACGAGATCGTCAGCCTTTCACGCGCCGAAGAGCGCCTCGAAAACGATCCCGGCGCGCTAGAGGAGCTACGCACACGTGGCGTCGACTACATCTATATTGGACCGCGTGGTGATTTTAGCGGTGTCGGCCTTGCGCCGCCGAAGTGCTGCGTGGCACACCAGGCTTGAGCCAGGTATACGAGCGCGATGGTGTGACGATCTTTCAGATCGACAACGGCGTGGTGCAGCGGTAAATGGGCTCGGTGGGGGTGTGGTCTCGCGCCTAGCTCACCAAGTCGATCGCGCCAGGCTCAACTGTGACAATCACCCGCCGCGCGCTTGTCGTCACCACCTCACCATCGGTGGCCACGGGGAAGGGCCACGCGCTGCTGACTTCGACTCGGTCTGCGCGCGCCATTGTCACCTGTGGGAGCGCGGTATGTTCGCCACGTGTTAACAGTGGTAATGCCGTGAGCATACGCGGCAACGACATATTCTCCACAATGCAAATGTCGAGCAGCCCATCGTCGATCGTGGCCTGCGGTGTCATATAGAAGCTGCCGCCCTGGCAGCGTCCGTTGCCGATGCTGGCGAACAGAAGGCGCTGCTCGACATCGATACCTTCCGCCCGCACTCGCATCGGCTTGGCGCGGTAGCTGAAAAAGGCCGCCGCGATGCCGCCATAGTAGACAAGCGGCCCGCTCAGGTAGTGCAGTTTATCGCTCTCCACCGTCACCTGGGCGTCCATCCCCATGCCGAGGCCATTGACGAAGTAGCACACCAGCGACACATCTTCGCTTTCGACCTCGATGCGCCCAATATCAATGGCGCGGGTGTGTCCGCGCGCAATACGTGTCGCGGCTCCTGTAAAATCGTTTGGCTTCACGCCATCGAGCGCCTTGATAAAATCGTTGCCGGTGCCGATCGGCACGATGCCCACCGGCACGCGTCGCCCGCTCTGTGTCTGCCCCGCTAACACACCGTTGACAACCTCGTTCAGCGTGCCATCGCCTCCTACCGCGATGATCTGCGTATAGTCGTGCTCCACCGCGCGTTCGGCCAGCAGATGCGCGCCCAGCCGCTTATCCGTCTCCACGAGATCGAATGCTAAGCCAGCGGCACGGAGAGCATGTTCGAGTTCGGCCAGCCGCCGCGCCGCCATGCCTCGCCCCGCCTTCGGATTAAGGATGATACAACTCTTCATGCTTTTTTGCGGGCCTACCATGGCTGAAGCGTGAGCCGTGATGCGGGCGGCTTCGCCCTGCAAAGGTTCACGCTTCACGCTTCACATTAGATCCCCACCCCCAATACATCAGCAACCGTAAAAATATCTTTGTCACCGCGTCCCGAGAGGTTCACCAGAATAATCTGGTCGCGCCGCATACGCGGCGCTGCCTTAATCGCCTCGGCCACAGCGTGCGCGCTTTCCAGCGCTGGGATAATGCCTTCCGTGCGGGAGAGCGTCTCAAAGGCATCAAGCGCCTCTTCATCATCAACGTAGGTATACTGTGCGCGTCCTCTATCGTGCAGCCAGGCGTGCTCCGGCCCAATGCTGGCGTAGTCGAGCCCCGCCGACACACTGTGTGTCAGCGCGATCTGGCCGTTGTCATCCTGCAGCACGTACGAATACGTCCCCTGCAGAACACCTGGCCGCGCGCCCAAAAAGCGTGCAGCATGGTCGCCCAGCGTGGCTCCGCGCCCGCCGGCCTCTACGCCACATAAGGCAACGTCTTCATCGTCCAAAAAGGGATGAAAGATGCCGATCGCGTTCGAGCCGCCGCCTACACAGGCGATGATCTGATCGGGCAAGCGCCCGGTGGTGGCCAGTATCTGCTCGCGCGCCTCCACGCCGATCACGCGCTGAAAGTCGCGCACCATTGTCGGGTAGGGGTGTGGCCCGAGCGCCGAGCCGAGCAAGTAGTAGCTCTCTGGGTGCGTCACCCAATCGCGCATGGCTTCGTTGATCGCGTCTTTGAGTGTGCGCGAGCCGCTCTCTACGCCGCATACCTCGGCTCCCAGTAGCCGCATCCGAAAGACGTTGGGCCGCTGGCGCGCCATATCGTCCACACCCATATAGACAACACAGTCCAGGCCGAGCAAAGCGCACACGGTCGCCGTCGCCACACCGTGCTGGCCCGCCCCTGTCTCGGCGATTACCCGCTGCTTGCCCATCCGTTTTGCCAACAGGCCCTGACCCAGCGCATTATTAATTTTATGCGCGCCGGTATGCGCCAGGTCTTCGCGCTTGAGGTAGATCTGGGCTCCGCCCAGGCGCTCGCTCAGGCGCGCCGCATGGGTCAGCGGCGTCGGCCGCCCGGTGTAGGTGCGCTGTAGATGTTCTAACTCCGCCCAAAATGCCGCATCGTCCAGAATCTCAGTGTAGGCATCCTCCAGCGCTGTCACGGCTGGCATCAGTGTTTCCGGCACATAGCGCCCGCCGTAGGGGCCAAAGCGCCCAGGAGTCGTCGTAGTGTCCATAAGCGACTTTCTCGAAGAGGCTGTTGATGCACGCGAGCCCAGCGTGCATCAACAAGTCCTCTTTCTCAAACTTTAATAAAAACAGGCTACAGGCGCATCCTACCACCTGTAACCTGTACCCTATACCCTGTACCCTGTACCCTACTTCGCGATCAAGCTCTCGTCCTTGTTCTTCTCGCCTTCTTCGATCAGCATGATCGGAATACCGTCTTCGACGGGGTAGCGGAAGCCGTTGCGGCGGTTGATAAGCCACTCCTTGCCCTCGGTGTCGGTCAACAGCTCTACCGGGCCTTTGTCCGCCGGATCGGCGAGAATGCTGAGCAGTTCCGGGCTGATACTGCGTTTCGTCATGCCGAGCGAGCTGCCGCCGCTTGGGCTAGCCGGTGCCAGATCGAAGACACTATCTTCGCGATACTGCCGCACTGCGCGGAAGATCAAGACCACAATGCCAGCAAAGGCCAGCAAACCGAGCAAACGCCACACGTTTTTCATTGTCTCCTCCTTAAAGAGAGCTTCTCGTTGTGTGGTGTGCCTGCTCTGCCGACACACCACACAACAACATTGCCCCTATTATACCAGCCGTAAGCGTCGCCGTGGCAGCGCACCCTCCTGCCAAGTCTCCGGCGTCTCATCCAAACCTGTCCAGACCAGAAGCTGTGCCTCAGGTGTTGCGCCGTTGGGGTAGCGGATCTCGCAGAAGGGGTAGCGCTGTTCCTGGCGTAACATGGTGCCAACATCGTAGATGATCTCAGTCCAGGTTCCGGTGTTGATATAGTACTGATCCCTGCCCACCGGTACGACTCCGGCTAGGTGCGTATGGCCACAGATGAAATAACGGCAATCAGCCAGATCGCCGCGTTGTGCGAGACGTACCATTTCGCGTGCTACGTGGGTGGTAAACTTGCGCACCTCGCGGCCCAGTTGCCTTGTTGCCTCGCTTTGCATTTGGTCGAGCACTGCGTCGGGCGGCAACACAGTTTCGGCCACTTCGCTTACTTGCTGGGCTACTTGCTCGCGCTTGGCCATACGCTGCGTGCGTCGCCCACGCCAGAGTTTTGCCAGTGATGCCCGCCAGTAGCGCAGATTGTAGATTGTAGATTGCAGATTGTTAGCCGTTCCTGTCTCGTACCTCGCGGCGCTCGGCACCCTCCGCTCTGCGCTCTGCGCTCTTGGTACTCGGTACTCGGTTCTCGGTTCTCGGTTCTCGGCTCTGTGCTCTGCGCTCTGTGCTCTTGGTTCTTGGTCTTTGGTACTCGGTTCTTGGTTCTGTGCTCTATCGCTGATTGCTCGCTTGTCTTCTGAGTCCTGAAGCCTGAAGCCTGAATTCTCCACCAATCGATACGCATGCGGCATCAACCAGATCTGCAAAAACCCGAGCACACCCCGAATCACAAAGCGCCGCACCTGTTTGTTGCGTAAGCGTGGTAATGCTACCAGATACCAAAAAAAGGCCGAGCTGGGCTTTACGTTATCGATCAGAGGTGCAACTGCGATCGGATCGAGTTCGAGTTGGTTGATCACCTCTTTAACCAGCCGACTGCCGCGTACCACCTCGTAAGGGTCGCTGATGCTAGCGAAGTTCGTGAAGCTGTTCCAGGCATCATACTGGTTGCCATGAACGAGGTAGATGCCGCCGCCGTGATACGAAAGGCCGAAGCGCAGCCGTGGATCCTCAGCCGTCAGCCCCAGCGAATGGCGTATTGCCGCCTTGAGCGCCGGGTAATGGAGATCGAAGTCGTGATTGCCGATTAGCCAGGTCACTGTGTTGCCTCTGGCTATTGTATGGCGCAACGCCGTAAAAACGCGGGCGTGTGCGCGTTCGGCCTGCTGCAAGCGCCGCAGCGCTGCCTGCTCCGACCAATCATCGTCGGCGACATCGTCGAGCCGGATCTGCAAGAATTCGATCGTATCGCCGGCCAGAATTAGCTCGGTCGGCTCACCGTTGACGACATAGTGCTGCACAAAATCGGCGAATACTTCGTCGGCGTCGAAGTCGTCGAGCCGATCGCCGCCACCTAGATGCAGGTCGCTAACAATGATACGCCGAAGTTGTGGCTGGACATGCTGAGGCAAAATCGGCAAGGTCGCGGCCTCCGTGGGCGCGATCTCGATCCGTCGCAGCCAGAGTATGAAGCTGCGTAGTGCGACACCAAGGCCGACAAAGAGCGACCCGAGAAGCACAGGGCGGGCCAACGCTCTGAGTGAACGGGCGATGCTAGGAAGTAGACCGTGCTGCGGCAATGAAGGCCTCTATCAAGCCACTGGATTTCACGCCGTCGCGCTCCACACCACTGCTGACATCGACGCCCGACGGTCGCACGGTGGCGATCGCCTGTGCGACGTTTTCCGGACTCAAGCCACCAGCGAGGAAAAGCGGTCGTCGACGTGCAAGCACAGCGGCGCTTTGCCAATCCGCCAGCGCCCCAGTGCCGCCATAGGCACCGGGCACATGGGCGTCCACAAGAATGTCGATCCTCCCGACGCTTGCGCTGTCGAGCCAGGCCGCTTCGTGGGCCGAGCCATCGAGACGTAACGCCTTGAGCACCGGCCATCTGATGGCCGCACATACTTCAACGTGCTCATTGCCGCTGAGTTGCACACAATCGAGGCCACATATATCGGCTATGCTGTTGATTGTCACCGGATCTTCATTCACAAACAGGCCGACAAGCGCGACGTGCCTAGCGGCGGGATAGCCACGTAGCGCTGACGCTATCATTTTTGCCGTATCTATATCGACACGGCGCTTGCTCCGGGCGAACACGAGGCCAATAAAATCGGCACCCGCCATGGCGGCGGCGAGCGCATGCTCACGTGTGCGGATGCCGCAGATCTTAACAAGAGGCACAGGCATCTTCCTACATACAAGCTGCCTTTGTCGTAAGACATGGTTTGTCAGTACTTGACAGTTCTGGCGGATGCCAGGTTTAGGAAAGGGGTTGTGATGGTCAGTGTTGACGGCGAAGCCGCCAACACTGACCATCACAACAAGCTTTTCTGAAACCTTGTCTAAGGTGGCAGCAACCCTGCTAGAGGCTGAGCAAAGATACCCGCAGGCGGCCCGCGTGTAGCTCCTAGTGTTAGCTCTCAGCTTTCAGCGTATAGTATATGCGTTTGCCACGCCCGCTGCGCTCCAACTTGCCGGTATTGATCGCCTGCTTGACCATGGTGCGCAGCTGTTCGTTAGTACGTGTGAAGTTGCGCTCTTTGCGCAGTCCGCGCAGCGTATCGAACATCGTCGCGAACGAGACCGGCTTACTAAAGCCCCCCATCATCTCGTGAAAAATTGCCCACTCTTCATCGCTAAAATCGATCTCGTCGATCACCAGCACATCGTCGTCGCTCTCATCACTGCTCTCAGCGGTCACGGCCACCGCCTCGGCGGCGGGTGCTTCGTCGACAGCGGCAATGATCTCGGCGGTGATCGTTTCAAGTTCCGCTGCTGTCGGCTCAACCACCTCAACGGTAGGCTCGATCACCTCGCCTATCACGTCTACCGTAGTTTCAGGGTTGCTGCTTTCGACCAGAGCGAGCATTTCGGTCTCGACCAGCACCGGCTCATCGAGCAGTTCGGCGGCGGCATTGGCAACAGCCTCGGCGATCTCCTCCAGTTCGACAATGTCGATGTGGTCTTCGGTCGCATCGAGCACCAGCCCGATCTCGGTAACGACGACCTCGCCTGCCGCGTTGACTTCGGCGATGACATCGATTGCCTCGATCGCGATATCGTCCTCAGCCTCGGCGTTCGCAATCGCGTTGTCGATCACAGCCTCGATTAGCGCCTCGATCACACTGCTATCGACGGCATTTTGAGTCTCGCCCAGCGCCCCCTCATAATCGGCATCATCATCGTCATCGCTGTACAGCGCCGTCTCACGCGCCATGGCTGCCTCGGCAGCGGCATACGCTTGCTGCAAAGCATCGTCGTCGAGCGCAAGGTATTCGTCCGGCAGGTCGCTCTCCAGCAGTTCGTCCTGCGGCGTTTCGTCGAAAAGCGCGCGACCTCGGCGATAACGTCGAGCGCATCCAGATCCTGGATCTCATCGCTCGGCGTCTCCATCGGAACCGTATACTCGCCCTCGTGCTCCTCGCTGTCCTCGCCGAGCAAGGC
>JAAUTF010000210.1 GCA_012031775.1 Candidatus Altimarinota bacterium
GAAGTCGAGCCGCACAGCCCAAGGCCAGCGCGCGTCAGGCCGCAAGCCCAATGATTTGCAGCCCGCGCAGCGTTCCGCGCACGAACTCCCAATCGACGACGATATAGGCGATCAGCAGCACCGGGCCGGTGCCGATGAGCAGCCCCAGGAGCAGCACCGGCCAGAACCAGGCACCTCGCGGAACGGACGATGGTGTGTTCGTCGAAGCCATGAGCACAGCCTTTCTGCTTGCGTTATCTGATATGCTAGTGGGAGGCAGGTCGGGATCAGCACAGCCTTCCCTGCCCGCGCCGGTGTTTTGACCACCGGGCGCTTTGGTGTTTGGTGTTGAGCGCATGATGCGATCCTGGTCGCATCGCCCACGCCACGAAGGCAGGTGTCATACACAGGTGCGATGTGTCATACACCTGCCTTCGTGGGCTTCAGAATGCGTCCAACAGCGCATCGACCTCTTCATCGCTCAACCCTAGTTCCTCGTCGGCCTCAGATGCTTGTGCGGCGTTCGCGCGCCCTTGTAAGTACTCAGCGGCCCAGTACAGCAGTGTCGCCGAGCGCTGGCGCGATGGCACCTCAGCGAGTGCTGCGATCACCACGCGCGCATCCGGATTCGCTGGCGAGAGGCTGATCGTCATTGGCTTGCGTCGCTCCGCCATCTCACGACGCCCGTTGGGCCTTGCGGCGCGCATAGCGCCAGAGGCCAATGGCAATCGCCTGTTGCGGCTTCGCGACGATCCGCGCTTTCAGGCCAAACGCCCGGCGGAGATCATCGGCGACCCAATGCGCCGTGCCACCGGCGAAGAGATAGGCCGTCGGCTTGAACGACGACCAGGTGCGTTGCAGTTCGCTTAGGACGGCCTCGCGATACTGGCGCAGCAGCTGATCGGCCACGGCGTCGTTGCTCGGCTCCTTCACCGCCGCTTCGAGCCTCCGCTCGGCGTCTACGTATTGCTGCCCGCTCGCCTGAATGAGTGCTTCGACGACCTGCCGGGAACCGAGGAGCGGGCTAGCCGACTGGCCGGGAAGCGCGCGCAGTCCCTCCAATACGGAGCGATTCAGCGTCGCCCCGCCAATATCTCCCACGCAGACCAACCCTTTGGCCAAGGCAGCTTGATCTGTACGGATGCCGCCGGCGTCGTCGAGGAGTTCGTACGAGATCACCGCGTTCGGCTCGGACTGGACGTACACGTCGCGGATGTCTACCAGCCCGCGCAGCCCGGCACGGAGGTGATTGATGATGGCGTCTTCGGCCTGATCGTCGCGCCACGCGACCGGCAAAGCCGTCGCGATGAGCACCGTGGGCCGAGCACCTTTGGCGATCAGGCCTGTGTGCTGGGCTGACATTTGCACCAAAGCTTGGTACATCGGGGAATGCGGTTCGAGACGGCCATTGGCCATCTGCCGATTGGCCAACGGCAGCCGCTCGGCCGCGTCCCCGCCGATGTAGTGCGCCCCGCCGACGGTTGCCGTCAAGTCTTTGCTCTTCTTGACCAGGCCGGTATCATCCGACTTTGCCCACGGCGCGATGACCGCCGGATACGGGCGCAGATCGCGCCGCTCGCCCGTGCTGGTGCTAATCGTGTCCTTGACCGCCCGCTGCCCCGGATTGTGGCCCCAACAAATCACGTTCGTCATAGGTATGCTTCCTTGTGTTCAATCGTGTATCGGCTGATCACCGCCCAAACAAATCGCTCTCGAAATCGCGGTCGTAGTAGGCTGGCTGCGGCAGCCTGCTGAACCACTGGTTGCAGCCATCGCGCGAGCCGCAGCGGTCTCCGGTGAGCGTCGCCCGTCCAGGCACGCCCTGGACGCAGACACCCTCGTCATCGTCACGTTGCCAGTAGCGGCAGACGCCGCAGCGCTGGCCGCGCGGCAGCCGTTGCGCAAGCAGCTTCGCAAGGAGCTGTGTTGGCTCAGGCATCGTGTTCGCCTTCCTGCGAGCCGGAGGTTGTCAGCGTGTCGTGCTCTGGTACCATGTCGTCGCCTCGCTGTAATCGTGTGGTGTCTCGTCCATCGTGAAGCAGCGGCGCTTCCACCAGGCGAACGCGTATGCCCGTTCATCGCTACCGCCGTTGCGCCACGACCCGGCAAGGTCGGCCACGAACGCTTCGATCAGATCGGCGACACCCATCTGCGGATCGTCGCTCTGCTGCGCGAGCCATTCCAGGAGGGCCGCTTCGTGCGGTGTGAGCGTCACGGTGACGCGCTCGGTCGGTGCTTCTTCGACAGCGCGATTCATCATGGTTCCACCGTGCTTTTTCTCGTTCTTACTCGTACAGGGCCAGTACGAGGTCGAGAATCTTGGCTCCGAATCCATCAAGGGCATGCAAGAATTTGCCTTACGTGGCGGATGGCCGTTCGTCGCCCCTGATGGGTATCTCAACTATCGGGAGCACATCGGCTCGCACCACCGGCGCTGCTGGATCGGCATCGATCGGAAGCGGGCGGCCATACAGCGCCTGATGTTCCGCTGGTACGCGCGTGGCACCATCAGTGTGCATGGGGTAGCGCTCCGCTTGAATGCCTTGCACGAGCGCCGGGTCGCTGCTGGAAAATCAGGCTGCCTGCGCAAGAGCGGCAAGCCGTGGCAAATGCAGCAGGTCTGGAAGCATTTACGTAATCCGTTCTATGCCGGGATTATCGTGGTGCCGACCTTGGGGCTGCGCGTCACCGGCACCCATCGCCCTATCGTGTCACAAGCCCTCTTCGACCGTGTGCAGGCCGTGATGCATTTGCATAGCCAGGGGGTCTATGATCGCAATCACTATCTGCTGCAAGGCCGGGTGGTGATGCAGCAGGAGGATGGGCATGTCGTCGTGTTGGGATGTACGACTGTCCGCGCAGGACAACATCAGTATTATTACTATCGCATTGGGAAACGCCGGTGCCATATCGCGGTAGACCGCATCGACGATGCGGTTGTTGCGCATGTCCAGCAACAGCTTGCCAGTCTCGGAACCGATGTGCCGCGTGCCGTCGCCCGCAGGATGCGCCGCGCTTTGAGCGTGGCACGCAGCCGGGAACAAGCGACGATGCAGGTACTTGCACAACAGCGGCAGCGCCTCGTGCGCGTCGTCGCAACGGGCCATTTTACCGATGACGAGATCGCCGCTGAGTTACAGCTCATAAACGTCGATATGGGCCGGGCGGAACAAGAGTATCAACGGCTCAGTGCGCTCTTCACCAATCAGGAGGCGCTTATTGTCGAATGGCAGTGGATCGCACGTCACATGCAGCAATGGGCGACGCTTACCGACCTTGAGCAACGCGAGCTTATGCATCTGATTGTCCAGCAGGTGGAGGTCGATGCCCAAGGAGTGATCGTCGCAATAACCTGGACGACCATGTGGGAGCAATTGATGCTGCCCGAACGTTAATCATAGCGTTGAGTCATAGTAGGTATGGGGTACCACAAGCAGACTGCTGAAAAGCAAAAAGTACTTCGCATTAGTTACTTCCCACACACTGACACGGGCCGCGCTCAATGAGCGCGGCCCGTGTTGTTTTGCTGCGTCGGTGCTTCCCACCGGCTTGTATAGCAGGCTGCTATTTTTCTTAACCACTTCTTTCCTCTTGAGCTGCATAAATAAAGAGTTCCTGAAGGGTTGCCTGCTAGGATATTTATGGTCTCGGTAGATATTCACTACGCGGGTCGATCGCTTTCCTAACTGGCCACGCACGCGGTGCAGATAGCTATCTGCGCTCTGTCGCCGTGTGCTCAACACCCACAGGGAGTTCGTGTATGTCGCGCAATTCTATTCCTCTTCGCCCATTCGTCGTGCTCGCTCTACTGATCGTGTTTAGCGCGCAGTTTGCCGCAACGCCAACGACTCCGGTGGCCCAGGCAACGCTGGCGCAGCCTACAAGCAAGGTCGCGCCTGAAGCTCAGGCCGAGCCAGCTGCCGAGTGCAGTGTTTCCCCCTATGGCACAGCAGCTCTACTTGGCCTGCAAAACAAAATCGGCTATATCGATGCCGTACAGGGCTTCCGCTACCAGGTGCTGATCGCCGCAGCAGGTGGTGCTACCAACGACCCCGGCGTGCTCAACGCGCTGCATCAGGGGCAGGATCTCGACGAAGGCCGCAATCGGACTGGTGACCTGCAAACGATCGCCGCAGAACTGGGCAGTAGCGACCGCAAGCAACTCGTTGCCGCCTTCCGCGCCGATGCATACAGCTATATCAAGCCTGGCGAGCCCGATCCGGTATCAGAGTCAGCAGCGCTGCAGATTGTAACGCTGGATTACGCCAACGGGCTCGACAAAGCCCCGTTGCTCAATCGCTGGATCGGACGCTCGCCGAATAGCGGATTCGTCCCGAGCGGCCTTGCCGCTGGCCCTCTCGGCTTCGGCGATGCTACGCGCGACAATGTGGTGATGACTACTATCGAGTCGCAGGAGGTGGTGAGCAGCGATACCACGGCGTATCTCTACCTCTTCGGCGGCGGCGATAAGAACGGCGGCGGTGCGATCGGCGACGCGACGGCACCTGGCAGTTGCGCCGTTCGCTCGACAACCGCAAAGCGGTGAGCGCAAAAGCCGCCATCGGCGAACTTGGTGGCAAAGGCCTGGGCGCTGATCTGGTCACGGCGGTGCTTACAACCGGGGCCAGCAACCCGGCGATCAAGATCGAAACGTTTACCAACAAAAACCAGCAGCTTACCTCGCTGGCTAGCACCGAGCAAATCAGTTCGGCCAACCGTATTGCTTTAGCGGTCGGCGATATCGACGCCAGCGGGCAGGACAGTATTGTGCTGGCCGCACATATCGGCCAGGACGATGCCCGTCGTGTTAGCGTTACCACCTGGAAGCTTGTGCCCGACCCGGCTATTACCACGACGCTAGTGCTCTCGCGCACGGGCAGCTGGTTGAGCACGGGCATCAGCAATGAACAGGTCGAACTGGCGCTTGGCGACCTCGACGCCGACGGGCGTTACGAAATTATCGTCGCCGACCATATCATTGATGGCGGTGACATCGACTTGCGTGTGACCACCCTGAACACTGGCGAGCAGCTCACGACGCGCGGCATCTACCTGCATCCCAGCGACCCGATCAGTCGCATCGGCCTGGTTAGCAGCACTTTAGACCAGAGCGGCTACTACGGAGTTGTGGTCGGCTTCCGCGCGATCTTCGGCAGCGATAGATACCAAATGTTCTACGCGCTCGCCGACAACGCAGACGCCCAGAACGCACTTAGCGGCACGGGCTTACGCCGCGTTGCTGCGCAGGGGGATCCTATCGCCAGTGGCGGCCCGCTCGCCGTGGGCAATTTTAACGGCAGCGATAAACTCACGGCGCGCTATCTCGACCAATGCCGCACCGTGACCGAGGCACACCTTAACGCGGTCGTATTTATGCCGCCGCATTGGAGCAAGCTGAACGCCAGCGGCACCTCGGGCCGTTTCGGGCGCGGCAATAGTGAGGCAAACGAGGTTGGCACTTCGGTAAGAACGACCAAGGGTGGCTCGGTGAACGCCAGTCTCGGTGTCGGTTTCAACGCCAGCTTCGATATCTTTGGGCCTAAAATCGAGAACAAGACCATTGTACACGCGACGTACTCACGCGACTGGTACACCCAATCTACGCGCAGCAACAGCCAGAATACCACCACGGTGACCACCGTCGGTCAGTCTAACGATCTCGATTTCGTGGTCTTCGACCAGATCGACTATACATGCTACAACTACGAGCTTGAGCGCGACGGCGCACCGCAGGATGCCAGCTCGCTCACCTGTCAGCCCTCCTCGCCATTGCTCTGGTCGGGCCGTGACATCGGCTCCTGGGCGGAGCAAGCCGGTGGGGCGATCTCAAAATACCAGTGGATGCCCGCCGCACGCGAATGGGCTAACCTTGCCTTCAACGGCATCGCCACGCAGTCGAGCACCGCAGGCGAGGCTGTTGCAGCGCGCGCTATCGACGGTGAATTTGATGGCGAACTCGCTAACGGCTCGATGAGCAGCACCAAGGTCGAGAAGCAACCATGGTGGCAGGTCGATCTCGGTAGTGTGCAGAACATCGACACCATCAGCGTATGGAGTCGGCTCGACTCCTGCTGCTATAGCGACACCATCGACTTCAAGGTCTTTGTGTCGGAGACGCCCTTTACTTCCAACGACCCGGCGGTATTGGAAGGGCAGACGAATGTGTACAGCTATACGCACAGCGGTCAGCCCGGCCCGGTGACGCATATTGTGACGCGGGCGGCGGGCAAAAGCCAGCGTGGGCGTTACCTGCGTGTGCAATTGCCGGGCAACGGCACCCTTGCGCTGGCCGAGGTGCAGGTCTTCGGGCCAGCGCATCGCGAGCCCGATCAAATGCCGATCGCGGTCGGCGATAACGACCCCGACGATGGCACCTTCGATGTTTACATGCGCGACGGTACGATCCGCAAGGTTCACGGGACGCTGCTCTGGCCGCGCGAGGGCACTTCGTACAATGCCGGACGCCCGGCACCGCAAGCGGTGAGCCCTGGCGGCAACAACATGAACTGGTCGATGCGCCAGGACAAAACGACGCGCCAGCTTAGTGCGGAAGAAACAGGCGAGAACAACGCCATCGGTATTCAGGTCGAGACGGAGTTTAGCATCAAGCCTGGCCCAGTGGTCAAAGCCATCGCCGGTGGGCGTTACACTTGGGGCGAGCGCCGGGGGTCTTCGACGGTGCGCGCTTACGGCAGCAACTTCGAGCTCTCGGGCACGGCGGCCAAACTGGTTTCGAGCGCCCCGGCCGCGTGTGGTTACGTCTTCCAGCCTTACTACTACGAGACCAGCGGTATGTCGAGCTACGGCTTCATCACATCCTATCGCGTAGTCGATTACGTGGTACCGGCGCTGACCGGCAGAGGCAGCGCGCTCGATGCCTGTCGTCAGGCGCTGCAAACGCCGGTGATCGAAAGTGATGTAGTCAGCGGCAAGCCTGGCAGTGCGTTTAGCCTGACTGCAGCGGGTTTCCCGGCCAATAGCAAAGCGACGCTGGCGGTGAAAGAGCCGGGCGCGACAAGCTTCCGGACTATTACGCAGCTGAATGTAAACAGCAACGGCCAGCTTACCTTTGTGCTGCTGACTAATCAGAGTGACACACCGGGTGTCTACACTATCCGCCTCAGCAGCACGCCGACCGGAACAAGCAGCCAGCAGACCTTGGTGGCTGAGACGACGGTAACACTCGACGCCAACGGTACCTTGCTCCCGCGCCCGCCCGGCGACGACCCGGACGTAACGCTGAGTTCAGACGGCAAAGTCTACCTGCCGATCGTTCGACGCTAGGCGCTGGCATACGCAGAGACCGGGAGAAGTGGCCACGTTTGCCACTCTCTCTCGGTCTACCCCAGGGTAGCTGGCTCTCAAGTGGAGGGTTTTGCTCAAAACGGCACGGTTGCCCGCACCCCCAACCCCGCTCCCACGATGGGAGATGGGCGTTGCACCGCATCAGGACGCCATTCGCAAAAAGCGTTTACATGAAATAAGGTAGCCGTAACATTCACGCCTATAGCGTGCGCGGTCACCGAGATCGCTCCTAGCGCTCGCCGAAGATACGCCGCAGCTCGGTGCTCTGGGCGAGCACCTCGTCGAGCGTGCCGATCGCCTCGACGCGGCCCTCGTTGAGCACGATGATCTGGTTAGCTTGGCGCAGCACCGGGCGACGGTGCGAAACTGCGAGGATGGTCGCGTCGCCGTCGGCACGCACGCGCGCCCACAGCTCGCGCTCGGTATGCACATCCAATGCGCTCGACAAATCATCACAGACGATCAGCTCTGGCTGACGCACAAACATCCGCGCCGCAGCCGCGCGCTGCGCCTGCCCGCCCGAGAGCTTTGCCCCACGCGGGCCGACCATCGTTGCTAAACCTTGCTCTAGCCCCGCGAGATCTTCAATAAAAACAGCGCGGTGCAGCGCTTCGTGTAATGCTGTGTCGCTAGCAGCCCAGCCTTGTAGAATGCTGTCGCGCAGCGTCTCGGAGAAGAGCCGCGGCACCTGCGGTGTGTACGCGCTATGCGGCGGCGTAAAGAAATGCGCCAGATCGCCGATGCGTTGCCCGTTCCAGCTGATGTCACCGCGTTCAGACGGTAACAGGCCTAACACACAGCGCAGCAAGGTTGTCTTCCCACTGCCGACGCGCCCGGTGACAACGGTGAGCGTGCCGCGCTTCATGGTGAAGTGGATGCCTGCGATCCCGCGCTGGCTGCCGGGATGGCGGTAACAAAGATCAACGACCCGCAGCTCGCTCAGAGTGTCTGCGGGAGCCGACGGTTGCGCTGTGGCAGCACCGGCAACGGCCCGCGCAAACTGTCGGGCGCAAAGGCCACCAGGCGCGCGGGCGGCGCGTCGGGCAACAGATCGAGCAAGCGCCCCACTGAGACTTCAGTCTGGCGATAGCGCGTCATGATCTCGCCGAAGAAGCTGATCAGGCTGGCCAGCGAGGTCAGGTAGGTCACAAAGAGCGCCAGGTCGCCCACAGTAAGCGGCGTGGCGCGTCGGCGAAAGCTCTCGGCGGCGAGCAGCAGCAGCAGGCCGATCGCGATGTTGGCAGCGTTTAAGGCAAACGAAGAGATGGTCTGCGTCAGCAGCAGGTCGCGCAGCGATGCCTGGCGGCGGCGCTCGTTCACGGCGTCGAAGTGGCGCACGATATGCTGCTCGGCCCCAACAACTTTAATCGCCTGTACGGCACCGAAGATCTCGCTCAACACGCCGGTCACGGCCCCGATTGCGGCCTGATTCGCCTGCCGATAACGCCGGATGCGCTGCGTCGTCAGGTTTACCGCCACGATCGTGGCCAGCAACGGCACAAAGACGGCTAGCGTAAACAGCAGATCGATGCGCGCCAGGATGACCAACGAGATCAGCAGCACCGTTGCCTGCGCCGGGATGTCGGGCGCATACGTCAGAAATTCCAGAATAGCGCGCGGGTCGTCGCGGAAGCGGCTGATCGCCTCGCCTGGGGATGTCGGCAGCGCGCGCGCACCAGGGCGGGTAAAAATATGCTCCAGCATGTTGCGGCGCAACAGCGTTTCGACCTGGGTGATAATGATCGCT
>JAAUTF010000211.1 GCA_012031775.1 Candidatus Altimarinota bacterium
CGAGCGCGAATTGACGTCGGTGTCGCCGGCCCAGATCGACTCGCCGGCATGCCAGCGCGGCGTGCTCCGGCTCCTCCTGCTGCGAACAATGGGAATGGCGGCAGTCGCCCGGCACCGCAGCGCGCCCCGGCACAGCGCGCGCCGACGCGTAATCAGCCGCAACCGATCGAGAGCGACGACGATATTCCATTCTAGAAAGAGGGCGCTGTGTTTTTGCGAAGCAAAACACGGCACTCCATAGAAGTTCAAAAGCCCAGCACCATAGAAGTGCTGGGCTTTATGTTTTGCTGGCATATGGCTTGCAGTGTGCGCTGTACTGGTCTGGCGACAATACAGGAGATGCGCATACTGACTGAGCGATGGTACAAAAGTGCATGTGGCTGTTGTAGCCATACCTCAACAGTCGCATTCCATAGTAATCCAAGAAGTGAGCACAAAAAAGATGGTAACTAAAACATCTGCAACGGCGCAGCAACAGCTTGATGGCGCGGTACAAGAAGCAGGCCCATGGTTAAAACGTCTCGGACGACTCGGCTATGCAACAAAGGGTGTGATCTATGTGCTAGTCGGCGTTTTAGCTGCCGCAGTGGCTGTGGGGGTCGGCGGCGCGACGCCAGACACGGAGAGTGTGCTGTACACGATTTTGGGGCAGCCCTTCGGTCGCTGGCTACTTGGTTTGGTGGCGGTCGGGCTCTTTGGCTACGCCGTATGGCGGGTGGTTGAAGCGCTGGTCGACCCATTTCGTAAGGGCAGCGACCTGAGCGGCATCGGTTCACGGGCTGGCGCTGCTTTCAGCGGGTTGGCATACGGCGCGCTCGGTTTCACCGCGATGCAGCTAGCACTGGGCCTGGGCGATAGCGGCGGTGATGCGCAGCGCGACTGGACGGCGCGTTTGTTGGCGCAGCCTTTTGGCCGCTGGCTTGTCTACGCGATCGGGCTTGGGGTGATCGGCTATGGCCTCTACGAGATCTATCGCGGGGCTATGGCAAAGTTTCTCTCGCATCTCCGTATACATGAAATGAGCAAGGCCGAGCAGGCGGGGGCGCGGTGGGCCGGGCGGATCGGGTATATCGCGCGCGGGATTGTCTTCGTTATTACGGGCGGCTTCTTTTTTGCGGCAGCGCAGCGTTTCAACCCTGAAGAGGTGCGCGGCCTGGCGGGTGCGCTCGACGAGCTAGCGCGCCAGCCCTTCGGCAGCTACCTGCTCGCTGCGGTAGCGCTTGGCCTGCTGCTGTATGGCGTGTATCTTTTGTCGAGGCGCGTTATCGCGATTTTAAAGTAGCATAAACAGGCGGGTTGGCTGGGCAACAGCGTTGTCCGGCCAGCCCGCCTGTTTATTTAATACACTGGCGTACACCATTCGCGGTAGCGCTCGCTGCGCCCGCGCACCATATCGGCGTAGAGCTGCACGAGCTTGCTGCCGATCGGGCCGACTTGAGCATCGCCGACGATACGGCGGTCGATCTCGACGATCGGTTTGATCTCGGCACCAGTACCGCAGAAGAAGGCCTCGTCGGCGATGTAGAGCTCGGTGCGGTCGATAGCGCGCTCGACGACGTTTAAACCTAATTCGTTCTGCGCCAGATCGACGACAACTTTGCGTGTAATGCCTTCAAGGATATCGCCGGTGATCGGCGGCGTGACGAGTATATTGTCGCGTACGATGAAGAGGTTGGCTGCGCTCGCCTCTGCGACTTGACCATCGCCGCCCAGCACGATCGCCTCGTCGAAGCCATTAAGCAGCGCTTCGGTTTTGGCGAGCGCCGAGTTGACGTAGGCCCCGCTGACTTTGGCGCGCGAGGGGATGATATTGTCCTCGATGCGCCGCCACGATGAGACGCAGACTTTAAGCGCGCTTTTGTCGATGTACTGGCCAAAGCCGACGGCAAACAGCGTGAAGGCGTCATTCATGTCGTTGAGCCGCACCGCGATGGCGGGATCGCTTTTATACACGAGCGGGCGGATATAGACATCCTCGCGGAATTCCTCCTTACGTAGCAGATCAATCGTGATCTGACAGAGCTGATCGACCGTGTAGGGCAGCTGCATAAAAAGAATTTTGCACGAGCGATGCAAGCGCTCCATATGCGCACGTAGCTGAAACACAAAGAGCTGCTGCTCGTCGGCATTCCAGTAACCGCGAATACCCTCGAAGCAACCGGTGCCATAGTTGAGTGCATTCGTCATCACGCTGACAGTCGCCTGCTCGATCGGCACAATTTCGCCATTAAAGAAGGCAAAACGATTGTTTGGCATAGCTTACTCCTCTTATAGATTACAGGGCTCTTGTGATAAGTATAGTAACCGCAAAGAGATGAAACGTGAAGCGTGACCGGCCCCGCTGCGCTTGCTAACGGATCACGGGTCACGTTACGCGTACGAGGCCTCGTTGCGGCGCAGCAAGACGAGGCCGAGCGCGCAGAGGCCGACGACGCTAAGCAGACCGACGGCGCAGAAGATTGTCCAGGGCAGCGCACTGAGCCCAGTCTCGCGACTGAGATCGATCAGGCGACCGCCGCTGAAGTTGCCGAGCCCGCCGCCAAAGGCGAGCGCGAGGGCGTTAATGCCGAAGTAGGAGCCAAGCGCGCGTTGGTCGGCGAGATCGGCGCTGACGGTCTGCTGGGTAGGAGTGGCAAGCGCGGTGCCGACGGCGAAGACGACGACACAAAGCAGGAGGGCGCTGAAGTCGTTGGCGAGGGCGACGGTGCCGAGGCCAAGCGCCATAATGGTGACACCGACGACCATGGTCGCCATATGGCTGATATAACGCTCGCTCAGGCGTAACAGTGGGTACTGCAAAAGCGCGGTGAGCCCGGCGTTGACGGTATAGAGAATGCTGACAGCATCGGCGCTGCCTGCCATCTCGCGGGCGACGAGCGGCAGGCTGATAGTGATTTGCACCCACATAAACCAGTAGCCCATCAGCATCACGGTGAAGGCGAGGAAGGGCCAGTCGCGGATGGCAAGCTGGATGCCGTAGGTAAAGCTTTGGCGCTCGGCGGCGACCTGCACTTGCGGCAGCACAAAGAGGGTGATGAAAAAGACGATCAGAAAGCAAGCGGCGGCGGCGAGTGAGACAGCCTGGAAGCTGAAGCGCAACAACAGTGCGCCCAGCAGCGGCCCGGCTGTCATCGCCACACCGCTGACAATGCCGCTAATGGCGAAGTAGCGTGCGCGGTCTTCCTCTGTGGTAAGCGCGGCGACAGCCGCACGGCTCGGAGCTTCAAACAGCGCGCCGCCCAGGGCTGAGAGGATCATCGCCACAAAAAGCAGCGGCGCGGTTTCGGCAAAAGCCAAGCTGACGAA
Organism: Candidatus Altimarinota bacterium; assembly: GCA_012031775.1. Classification (GTDB taxonomy): domain Bacteria; phylum Chloroflexota; class Chloroflexia; order Chloroflexales; family Chloroflexaceae; genus JAAUTF01. The sequence continues at coordinate 3,307 of JAAUTF010000211.1, forward strand.
GCCGATGGCACGAATAAAGACACCAGCGGCGATGAGATTGCGCACGCCCCAACGGTCGGCGAGGATACCGCCGCCAAGCGTCATACCTTGCTGCAACACCTGCCGTATCGCCAGCGCACCGCCCACGGTCGCCGCCGCCAGCCCGATGTCGTCGACATAATGGATAGACACCAGCGGAATCACCATAAAGAAACCGCCGTACATCAGGAAGGTCGTCGCCAGCAGCGCCAGCAAACTGCGCGAGCGCGCCTGGCTTGATAGTTCCATTCGAGAACCCCTTGGTAGAGTATTTGACTTGTCAAGTAACTGTACCATATTTTAGGGACTCAAGAACTAAGGAACCCGAGAACCAAGCTGCGCCGATTTACGAGCTTTAAAATTACCCTACGTCCCGAGGTTTCTACGCTAGGCCTCTAATTGGCAAATCAACCAGATCGCCTTTGCCCAGATGCTTAGTGAGCACGACGAACAAGGGGTGTGCTGCCGTTGCCGCTGAGCTGGCGGGCGAGAGCGTCGGTGTCGAGCGGGGAGCCGCGTTTTTTGACTGTAACGGGGCCTGCGTCGAGGGTGCGCAGGCGTGTGCGGAGCTGTTTGAGGTTGAAGGGCTGCCATTCGAGGATGCGCCAGCGGCGTGCGAAGGGCGAGGCGATCGTTTGAGCGGCGGTGAGATAGGCGATCTCGGTGTCGAGCTGCGCGGCATCGAGCTGCAACGCCAGATCGCGCACCAGACCTGCACGGATCACCGCCGGGTCGGGCTCGTAGAGGTAACTCAGCGGAGGTGACAGGTGAGCGGTAACAGGTGACAGCGAGCCGGTCATCGTAACCATTTGAAAATGCGTCTGAGCCGTACCGAAGGTTGCCATGTTGCGCCCGTGCGAGTCTGGGCCGTCTAGCTTCTGACTTCTGACTTCTGAATTTTGAATTCTCAAAAGCGTCGCCCTGCGCTGCACGCGTGCCAATGCGCCAGTGTAGAGCGTGGCCTCTTTTAGTTCGCCATCGAGCGAGACAAAATCGAGTTCGTGGGGTGCATAGGCAGTAAGTTCAGCGAGGTCGACGCCAGGGGCGAGCTTAACGGCGAGGTCGGGATGGGTGCTGCGCCAACCGAGGATGTGAGAGAGCGGTGGTTGATAAGCTGCGACAGCAAAGCGGCGTTTGCCGTCGCTGCGGCGGCCCGGATCGCAGAAGAGGCTAGTGGCGGGCGGCGGTGGCTGAAGCAGCAGGTCGCGGGCGACGAAATCGATGCGCGTGGCGAGGCCGAGGGTGCTAGCGTTGGCGGTGGCGATAGCGAGACGCAACTCGTCGCGGTCGCTGGCGACGACCTGTAAACCAGCCCTGGCAAAAGCGAAGGCGTCGCCACCGATACCGCAGCAGCAGTCGGAGACGTTGGCTAAGGCGGCGAAGCGGCTGGCGCGATAGGCGGCGACGGGGTAGGCGCTGGCCTGTTCGAGCGCCTCACGCAGAAAAAAAGAGCTGCTCGGCCTGCGGGAACTTGGTGACGGCGCGACGGCGTAGCAAGCTCTGCTCGATGGCGGCGCGAGCCTGTTCAGGAGAATAGCTGCGGCGCAGGCGGTTTAGTGTGGGGAGGACATCGTTATCGGCCAGAGGCCGTGCGGCAAGATCCGCGAGCAGCGCATGGCCAGCGGCGCTCTGGAGCCAGGAAAGTGTGGGTAAATCCATGGGCGATCGCGGCGCAGCGGTTAAAAACAGGAGTTATGCGGTCGAGCACGCTCTGCGGCTAGAAGCCCGAGGCTGACGCATTTCAAAGCCCGCTCAAGCGGGCTCGGTCGGGCCGCCCGTTGTAGAGATTGATATAGCAACCCGTTCTTCGAGAATAAACCAATCTCCCGCAGGGGCTGGGCGTAGAGCCACGGCGTACCCCGCTTAACAAGCTTGAAGTGTATAGTTTATGCCCTGGTGCTAGCAATCCGCAATCAGACAATCGTTAGGCCTCGGCCTTGAGCTTCTGCACCTCGGCGGCGAGGCGCGCGGCGAGATCGTCGGCCTGCTGGCGGGCAATGGCCGGCATCAGATCGCCGGTCTCGCGGGCGCGCCAGCACGCGGCGTAGTGGCCATCGCCGTAGTCGATAAATGGCGGCTCTTCCTCTTTGCATTTCTGGATCGCGACCGGGCAGCGCGTGTGGAAATGGCAGCCGCTAGGCGGGTTGAGCGGGCTTGGCACATCGCCTTCGAGGATGATGCGGCGGCGCTGCTGCTCGATCTTCGGGTCGGGGATCGGGACGGCGGAAAGCAAGGCCTGGGTGTAGGGGTGCAGCGGCATGGTGTAGAGCTTCGGCCCCTCGGCCAGTTCGACCATTTTGCCCAGGTACATCACGGCCACACGGTCGCTAATATGTTTGACGACACTCAGATCGTGGGCGATAAACAGATACGTCAGGCCAAGTTTGTCCTGTAATTCTTCCAGCAGATTAACAACCTGTGCCTGGATCGAGACATCGAGCGCAGAGACAGGCTCATCGCAGACGACGAAGCTTGGTTCGACGGCGAGGGCGCGTGCGATGCCGATGCGCTGGCGCTGGCCGCCAGAGAACTCGTGCGGGTAGCGATTTGCAAAGGCCGGGTTGAGGCCGACAAGGCCGAGCAACTCCTGGACGCGCTCCGGCACCGCTTTGCCCTCGCGCAGCTTATGCACGCGGATCGGCTCGGCAATAATATCGCCGACCGTCATACGCGGGTTCAAGCTGGCATAGGGGTCTTGAAAAATCATCTGCACGCGGCGACGCATCTTACGCAGATCATCGCCCTTGAGCGTCGTCAACTCGGTGCCCTCGAACAGCACCTTGCCCTTGGTGGGGCGGTAGAGCTGCAAGAGCGCGCGCCCGGTGGTGCTTTTGCCGCAGCCGCTCTCGCCAACGAGGCCGAGCGTCTCACCGCGCTTGATCGAGAAGCTGATGCCATCGACGGCCTTCACCGTGCCAACCTGACGCTGAAAGATGATGCCCTTCGTCACCGGGAAGTGCATCTCGAGATCGGAGACATCGAGCAGCACATCGCCGCGCGTAGCCGTAGAACCATTGGTTGGAACTGTTGTCCATATCGGTTGTACCTTAAGAAAGACAAGCTTGGTTGGGGTAGATTTCGCGACTTTGCCGCCGAATCCACCTCAATATATCTTTTTATGCGAGCACTGTCTCACTCTTACGATCCGGAATAGGCGTATCGAGTGTGACATCGAAGAGACAGGCTGCGCGATGATCGGCGGCGACCGTCCGCAGCGGTGGTGTCTGCGTCAGGCACTTTTCCTGCACATAATCGCAGCGCGGGCTGAACGGGCAGACCGTCGGCAGATCGATCAGGCTCGGCGGCAGGCCGCGGATCGGCGTGAGCTTGCGACCGCGCTCCTCGTCGAGGCGTGGGATAGAGCGCAGCAGGCCGATCGTGTAGGGCATTCGCGGATTCGCGAAGATCTCACGGGTCGGCCCCTCCTCGACCACACGCCCGGCGTACATCACCGTGACGCGGTCGGTCATACCGGCCACCACGCCAAGGTCGTGAGTGATAATAATCACCGCCGTGTCGAGCTCATCGCGCAGCCGATTGATCAGCTCAAGGATCTGGGCCTGGATCGTCACATCGAGCGCGGTCGTCGGCTCATCGGCGATCAGTAATTCGGGATTACAGGCCAGCGCCATCGCGATCATCACGCGCTGGCGCATACCGCCTGAGAACTGGTGCGGGTAGCTATCGAGGCGCTTTGAAGCGCTCGGAATACCGACCATATTCAGCAACTCGCCGGCCCGGTTCGTCGCCTCACGCGGGCTGAGCTTCATATGCAGCTCAAGCGACTCGGTGATCTGCCGCCCGACTGTTAAAACCGGGTTGAGCGAGGTCATCGGGTCTTGAAAAATCATCGCGATACGATTGCCGCGAATGTGGCGCATATCATCTTCGCTGGTTTGGAGCAAGTCCTCGCCGTCGAAAAGAATCTGCCCGCCGGCGATCTTGCCAGGCGGGCTAGGGATCAGCCGCATAATCGACAATGAAGTGACGCTTTTGCCACAGCCGCTCTCGCCGACAATACCCAGCGTCTCGCCGCGCTCGACGTGAAAGGAAACCCCATCCACGGCCTTAACAACGCCATCCTGAGTGTGGAAGTGCGTTCGTAGATCACGAACTTCTAAGAGTGGGGCCATAGATTGGGTGCTCCGTGCAAGGTACAGATAGACGCAGCGAACGATGTGGGCGATCGTTGCGCTACATCGCATTTAGCGCAGGTTCTATCGTGCGGTGACAAGAGGCAGCACTGCCGATGATGTGGTTAGTCTTGGGTTATGTAATAATACCACGTTAGGCGATCGGCTGTCAAATTGGGAATAATGAGCCGGTTGCCGCTGACGATTGGCTTTGTCAATTGTGAGTGGCAACCGGCTATTTCCCCTGCACCTTCAGAAGAGAATACTTGATCACAATGCTATAATTAGATACACTCGTGTACAGCGTTTTCATCACTTCAAGCAAAAGGACTCCCACGATGCAAGGCGTGCCATTCTCTGTCCGCTGGCTGGTGGCGATCGCTGCGGTGCTGATCGGCGTCTGGCTGCCAGGCAGCGTATTACGCGCACCGGCGGGTGAAGTGCAGGCGGCGGAGTTCGACGCGCTGCTGGGCATCGACGTGGCGAGCGTGGTCGGCCCAACCGATACGCAGCGCGCCCCGCTCGTGCTTCCCGTGCAACAGGGCGCGGGCTGGAGTACCTGGCAGGTCGTCGGCAGCGGCGGCAGCTCGGCACCGACGGCAGCCAGCTATCAGACGGGGCGCGTCGACCTTTTTGTACGCGGCGTCGACAATCAGCTGATGCACCGCTGGCTGCAGAGCGGCGCTGGACGCCGTGGGAGAACCTGGGCGGCAACCTGAAATCGGCACCAAGCTGTGTGTCGTGGGGCTTCAACCGTATCAGCTGTTTCGCTGCGCAGTTCAGCGATGCGAGCCTCTGGCATATTTTCTACGACGGCACGCGCTGGAGCGGTTGGCAGAGCCTGGGTGGCGCGATCTACTCGGCACCGAGCGCGGTTTCCTGGGGCGCGAACCGGCTCGATGTGTTTGCGCGCGGCAGCGACAACGCCATGTACTGGATCTCGTGGGATGGGCGCAACTGGGGCGGCTGGATGCGTGTCGGCGGCAGCCTGACCTCAGCCCCCGGTTGCGCGGCGTTTGGTGCGGGGCGCATCCAATGCTTTACGCGTGGCGCCGACGGCGGGCTCTGGCAGGCCTGGCTGGAGAACGGCCAGTGGTTCGGCTGGCAGAGCCTGGGCGGCGTGATCTCCTCGGCACCGAGCGCGGTGGCCTGGTCGGGCGAGCAGATCCATGTTTTGCACGCGGCGCGGCGACCTCGTCGATGTACCATATCTACTATAGTGGCGGGCGCTGGAGCGGCTGGGAAGATCTGGGCGAAGTGATCAGCTCGGCACCAGGCTGTGTGTCGTGGGCAGCCGGGCGCATCGATTGCTTTGCAGCTGGTTCAGAGAACCTGGCCTATAACGCCGACGCGGGCATGCTCTGGCGCTTTTATCAATGAGGGGTGGGGTACGGGCCTCAAGTGGAGGGTTTTTGGTCAAAACGGCAGAGGTGCCCGCACCCCCAACCCGCTCCCATAGCGGGAGCGGGGCGTCGCACCGCATCAGGACGTGGTTTCTCCTCTTCTCTCCTGGTGGGAGCAGGGGCCGGGGGATGCAGGGAGAACGGCGCATCAGGACGCCGTCTGTACAAAC
>JAAUTF010000212.1 GCA_012031775.1 Candidatus Altimarinota bacterium
CCGCTGCACGCCGAACTGCGTGTCAACGAGCGCGGGCCGTGGATGGTGGAACTGGCCGGGCGTTCGATCGGTGGTCAGTGTTCGCAAACCTTGGAGTTTGGCACCGACGCTTCACTAGAGGAGCTGATTCTGCGTCAGGCGTGCGGGTTGCCGCTCGACGCGCTGAGCAAGGCGGGTAGCGCGGGCGGTGTGATGATGATTCCGATCGCGCAGGAGGGAGTTCTGCGCGCCGTTTATGGTGTTGCTGAGGCTGCTGCTGTGCCCGGCATCACCGGCGTTGACATCACCGCGCCGCTGCATTACCCGCTCGTAGCGCTGCCGGAGGGCGATGCTTACCTCGGCTTTATCTTCGCGCGGGGCGAAAGCCCAGCCGAGGTAGAGGCGGCGTTGCGCGCGGCGCACGCGCAGCTCCGGTTTAGTGTGGTTCCCGCCATTGTTCTAGCCCCGTGAACTGCAAAGGCCGGGCATTTTTGCCACGAAGGGCACGAGGCCGGATCTTTCACCGCAAACAACGCGGAGCACGCAAAGATTTTGTTGTTGCCCAGCCTTGTGTTCTCCGCTCTCGTGTCACTTCCGCCGCGCTGCACCTTTGGCCGGACGTGCTTCAGGTTGCGTCCAGCCTTCGGGAAGCTGTGCGTCAGCACCGAAGAAGAAATCTTCCATTTGCTGCATCAAGACGCGCTGCGCATTCGGATCGCCCAGGCTAAGGCCATAGTGGTTGATGATCAGCGTCTGCTGTGCCGGCCACAGTTGCCAGGCCTGCCGTGAAACGTTTTCGAAAATGCGCTGGCCTAGCGGCCCGCTAAATGGTGGGCGATCGAGCCCCGGTAGTTCGGTGTTGAATTTTACACAATGAACCATGCGCGTCATAGTATTGCCTTTTGTAGATGAAAAGAGCGTTGGTATTATGCTGCTGCAGGCGAAAAGCCGCCGACTGCGTACTTCATCTAAATTATACCAACGAAAGCACTTCGCGTGAAAACACCATTGTCACGCAGTGTGCTGCGTGACAACTCCAAATGAACATCATCTTCTTTGGTATGCCAAGTGCTTTTTCCGCCACGGTGTTAGCAGGCTTGCTCGAAACGCGTCATCGGATCGCAGCGGTGATACTACCAGCACCACCGCTTCCCGGCCCGGCGCTGCAGGCACTAGCGCCGCAACATAGTAGTTCGTTGCTCCAAGCAGAGATGCCGAACGTGCTCGATCTTGCAGCACAACGGGCGATCCCGGTTTATGCGCTGCGCCGCCCGCTGGCAAATCAGGTCGTCACCTTGCTGCAAAGCCACAGCCCAGAGGCGATCTGTGTCGCCTGTTTTCCCTGGCGGATCCCGCCCGCTTTATTGACGCTCCCGCGCTTCGGTTTCTGGAATGTCCACCCTTCGTTATTGCCTGCCCATCGTGGCCCAGAGCCGCTGTTCTGGGCGCTGCGCTGCGGCGATCTCGGCGTTACTATTCATCGCATAGACGAAGATTTCGATACCGGGCCGCTCGCCGTGCAGGAAGCCTTCGCTATCGACGATACGCTGAGCTGGCAGAGTTGCGAGCGAGCGGCAGCTGAACGTGGTGTTCAGCTGCTTAATGATACGCTCGATCGCCTTGGGGCTGGCACAACCGCGCTGCGCCCACAGCGCGGTGACGTTAGCTACGCACCGCCCCCGTCGCCAGCGGATTTTGCGCTTGACCCGGGCTGGAGCGCACAGCATGCCTTTCGATTTATGCGCGGCACAGCCTGGTGGCAGCAGCCGTATACGCTGTTGCATGGTGCTAAACACCTACAAGTTACTCAGGCGATTGGCTATGATCTCGAAGCTACCATCGCTGACTCCTTTCGCGCAAAGGATGGTCAGTTCGCGCTTCGGTTCAACCCTGGCGTGCTTTTTGCGCGCTGACCGGTCTCTCTTTTGCACTGCAAAGACGCAGAGTTTGGTTGGGTGCAGCATGCTGCGCCCTTACGCAGGTGGGTGCGGGCACAATGCGCCGGGTGCTGGCCGCAGCGTGTCGGGCTTATACGCTCTGTGCTCTATGCTCTGTGCCCTACTCCTCCCCGAGGCTAACGCTTATCAACTCCGGCTCTTCTTCCTCGCTCTGCGGGCCGTTCGCTGCGAAGAGCGGCGCAACATCGGGCGCATAGTTCGCCAGATCGCGCCGCAACCGTAGCAGCGCCAGGTCTTTCGCTTTAGCTTCCAGCATCACGTCGAAGTCGGCGTGTGGCACGCTGCGCATAAACGTGATGAACTCGAAAGGGTTGATGTAATCGGCGTGGCCCGCCCACACCGGCGGGCGCAGTGCGGCCTCTAATTTACCGGTGTTGCGGTTGCGCTGCTTGACCTCGCGCATCTCGGTGCGCGGTGAGGAGAAGTGGATTTTGGGCCGCATTTCTGTCGGCCAGCTCGCCATAAAGCGCTGAAAGGTCGGTGCGAGATCAAGGTGCTCGGGGTTAAAACACCAGAAATGCAAGTAATCGAAGATCAGCGGTACGCCGGTGTGCTCGTGAATAGCCAGCACATCGGCAGCGCTGTAACGCACATCGTCGTTTTCGAGTGTCAACCTACGGCGCACCGGCTCCGGCAAGCGCTGGTAGGTCTCGATCCAGCGCTGACGACCAAGCTCGCGGTTGCCATAGGTGCCGCCGACGTGGACAACAAGCACGGCTTCCGGGCCGAGTTCCATACGGTCGAGGATCTCGGCCTGGCAGCGCAGATCCCAAATGCTGCGCTCAACAAGGCGCGGGTCGGGGCTGTTTAACACGATGTACTGCGCTGGGTGAAAGGAAAGGCGTAGGCTCTGTGCGCGCGCCTGGGCGCCAAGGGTGCGTAGTTCGTTGGCACATTCCTCGATCTGATGGTGGAATTGCGGTAGATCGGGGTGCGATACATAAGGTGCCAGTTCTGACGACAAACGGTACATCGTGATGCGCTGATCTGACAAGTATGCAAAAATCGCGGCGACATAATCGAGCGAAACGCGCAGGTGGGGCTCGCTCTGCCAGCGGCGGCTATCGTTGCTCTTCAGCTCGGGCTTGCCGAGCACTTTGACGGCAAACCTAGCCGTCGTGGCTGATAGGTAGGGATCATCATTGGCCTCTTCACTAAGATACGTTTGCTTTGTCATTAGCAGCTTGCGTACCACATGGCATGGCCCTTGCTAGCTCCCGAAGAGCAGAACAACTCGGCGCTGTGAAACCGAGGAGCACGGCGTTAACACACTTATAGCGGGTGTCAGCTCTTAGAATTTAGCTTTCAGAAGTTTGAGCGCATCGCAATGCGCTTCGGGCGCACCGCTTGGGCTCAATCGATCTGACTACTGCTATAGGGAAGCCGATCGTGCAAATCATCCCGGCGTACCCCTTGTACAAGCTACACCGGACTAAACCGTGTAAAGGAGCGATATATGTCTGAGCAGAAAAAGCAGACGCTACCGCCACAGGAGCAGGAGCACCAGCCGGGTATCGAATCGCAAATGTCGCCGCGACCGCGCGCTGAAGACCGTAATTATCGTGGGAGCGCCAAGCTTCAAGATAAAGTGGCACTGATCACCGGCGGTGATAGTGGCATTGGGCGCGCGGTGGCGATCATGTACGCCAAAGAAGGTGCCGATATAGCCGTCGTCTATTTGAACGAGCACGATGATGCTAAAGAGACCCAGCGCCAGGTGGAGCAAGAGGGCCGTAAATGTCTACTCCTTCCGGGCGACATTGGCCAAGAGGAATTTTGCCGTCAGGCGATCGATTTAACGATTGCGCAGTTAAGGCGGCTCGATGTGCTAGTGAACAATGCAGCCGAACAGCACCCGCAAGAGAGCATTCTCGATATTAGCGCCGAGCAGTTGGAGCGCACCTTTCGTACGAATATCTTCTCGTTCTTCTTTATGACGAAGGCGGCGCTCCCGCACCTCAAACCGGGCAGCGCGATCATTAATACGGCCTCGGTGACGGCCTATCAGGGTAGCCCGCAGTTGCTCGATTATTCGTCGACGAAGGGCGCTATTATTGCGTTTACGCGCTCGCTTTCGCAAAGTCTGGTAGAGCAGGGTATTCGTGTGAATGCTGTTGCGCCTGGCCCGATCTGGACGCCGCTCATCCCGTCGACCTTCGACGCCGAGAAAGTTGCGCAATTCGGTGCTGATGTACCGATGAAACGCCCCGGCCAGCCCGAGGAGGTCGCGCCGAGCTTCGTCTTTCTCGCTTCCGACGACTCCTCGTATATCAGCGGGCAGGTCTTGCACCCCAACGGCGGCAATGTGGTGAACGGCTGATTCCAGGAGTCAGGACTCAAAGTTGTTAGACCAAGGTGCCGGTGCAAAGCGCCTGCTCATGAGATATGAGCGCATATTCTGAATCCTGACTCCTGAATTCTCAAAAGAAAGAAGGGTAATGCGATGGCCAAAACACTGTTTACCCTGGTGTCGGCAGAGAAGCAGCTGCGGGCGGCGATCGAAGAGCTATCGGCCTGTGGCGTGGCGGTAGACGATATCAGTGTTGTTACGCGCGATCGTAATGAGCTTGATGCAAGCGGTGCTGCCAGCACAACGCAAGATATGGGTGCAGGCTCGGGCAGCGGTACCTTGATCGGTGCGTTGGCCGGACTGATCAGCGGTGTCGAGACGATCAACGCGCCGAATCTCGGCGTTGTTGTGACTGGCGGGCCGCTGGCGCGCTGGTTGGGTAGTACGGCACTTGGGCCGCAGATTGGGCAGGAACACCACGGCCTGCGCGAGGGTCTGCTCGACCGCGGCGTCGCCGAAGCCGAGGCCGATACATTGCTGCGAGGGATTACAAGCGGCGCAGCGCTCGTCAGCATCGATTTGAGCGACAATGTGAGCGATACCGATCGCGACGGAGCCTACCGCTGTATGCGAACTATTGGCGACGGTCAGTTGATCATTGCCGAATTCAGCGGTGGTGCATTGACCCCTGAGCGCAGCACGGGCGAGGTCTTCGCCGATAGCAGCAAAGTTGGTGCAGCGGCAGGAACGATCGCCGGTGCAACTGCCGGTGCCACCATCGGCTCGTTAGGCGGGCCGGTCGGTGCCGTGATCGGCGGGGTGGTCGGCGCGCTCACCGGTGCCGGAGCAGGCGTAGCTGGCGATGTGGCTGGCGAGGCAACCTTACCAGCGGGCGACTATCACTCGGTGGGCGACACGGCTGCCGATCACCAACAGGCGCGCGCGCACCGTGGCGCAAGCTTCGACCGCTACGAGCCGTTTTTCCGCAGCCATTATCAGGGAACCCTGGGTGCCAGTGGTGAGCCCTACGAGCGGTACACCCAGGTCTATCGCCTCGGCTTCGATCTCGGGCGCTCGCCACTCTACCGAGAAAGTGGTTGGCGCGCGGCGCAGGCCGAAGCAGAGCGCATCTGGGAGCGCGAGAACCCCGGCACTTGGTCGGCGGTGCGCGATGCGATTGCTTATGCCTTCGAGCGCGGGCGCGAGTAAATTGTTTGGCCCCCAGGAAATGTGCAGCGCACGTTTCCTGGGGGTATTATTATGCCCATGTTCTCGTACCAGCGGATTTGCTCTATACTAGCTTCAATCGCGTGAACTAATCTGAACCCTGAATACTTGCATAACCATGCAAAATCCCCGTGCGCTTGAGCTATATTTGAGCAAACGTTCGCGGTTGGCGAGCGTGGTGGCTTATCCTGACCGCGGCCCCTGGGGCGATGCAAGCTATCGCGGCAATTGTAGCGGGTATTTGTTGATCGATCTCTGGGCTACTTATCGCCCGTTGCGGCTGCTCGACCCGATGGAAGGTGGCGGTACAAGCCGCGAGGTCTGCGCCGACTTGCAGACCCTCTATGCCGAAGATGCACCGGAGTACGCTGGCTTCGATCTGCGCGACGGCGTCGACAGCCTCGTCGATCCGATCGGTAGCGATTACGACCTGATCTTCTGGCACCCGCCGTACCATAGCATGATCGTCTACACCGAAGACGAGCGCGATCTGAGCCGCTGCCCCAGCGTGCGTGCCTTCGCCGAGTGCGTGCGCGCTGGCTACGAGCGCTTCAGCGGCCTGCTCGCGCCCGGCGGGCGGCTGGCTATCCTTATGGGCGATATGCGCAAACACGGCCGCTACTACCCCTTTGGGTCGATGATCAGTCGGCTCGACGACCACCGCCTCGAAGGCGTCGTGATCAAGCAGCAGTTCAACATGCGCTCGAACGATACTCGTTACCCGCCAACCTTCGTGCCGATCGTTCACGAAACGCTGGCGATCTATCGGGCAGTGTAGGGGTCGCGCCCGGCGTAACCCCTACGTGCCGTTTACGACCTATCGTAAGAGGGCTTGTATTGACATCAGGCAGTGCTACAATAAGTGCGTTACCTGATTTTAACCTCGTGAGGACTCCATGAGCGTGAGCAAACCTACCGCGTCCGATGTTGGCACTTACTACGACACGATGGGACCTTTCTATCAGACTCTTTGGGGTAACAGCATCCACTTTGGCTACTGGCCCGATCCCACGGATGAGAGCGTTTCGATGTCGCAAGCACAGATCTTTTTCACCGATTTGCTGATCGAGAGCGTCGCTGTCCAGCCTGGGCAGCGTGTGCTCGATGTCGGCTGTGGCACGGGGCACCCAGGCCTACAGCTTGCGGCGCAGGCGCAAGTTGAAGTCGTTCGGCATTACGGTAAGCCAGACACAGGTTGCGGCGGCCAACGCGCGGGCGCGCGAGCTCGGCCTTGACGGACGCGCTCGTTTTGAGCTGGTCGATGCGATGCAGCTGCCCTACGAAGATGCGTCCTTCGACGCCGCCTGGGCTTTTGAGTCGATCTTCCATGTGCCGTCGCGCGTGCAGGTTTTCAGCGAAATGGCGCGTGTTGTGCGCTCTGGCGGGCGCGTTGTGGTGGCAGACTTTGTTACCTTACGACCGCTCACGCAAGCGGAGATCGACATCACCTACCCGGCCTTTGCTGCAACCGAGATCGGCTCACTCGACGCTTATATTGGCGATCTCAAAGCGGTGGGCTTGATCGATGTGAACTGCCGCGATGTCACCGTTAATACGATTCGACCAAGCAATCGCGCGACATAGGTGCGATGCATACTGATGAAGCCCAACAGCGGCTGCACGAAGTATACGGCGCTGAGATGACCGGCGGTTTTCTGTCCGGATGGCAGGCCATTAAGAACGTCAACGAGACATTGAGCTATGTGGTGCTCACCGGTGTGAAGCCCTAAGATAATAAACCAAGAGAGCGAACCATGTCTTCATCCCATTCCAACGCATCGTTTTCGGCCCAGGATATTCTTGATCGCTGCCCAAATCTGATCTACATTTATGATCTGGTTGAGCAGCGCAACGCCTACGCTAATCGCGAAATAGCTACTGTGCTCGGCTACAGTGTGGCCGAGATCCAGGCGATGGGGGCTACGATTTTTATCGAGCTCGTTCATCCCGACGATCTCCCCGCTATCGGCGTACATCAGCAGCGCATCGCGGCTGCAAGCGACGACGACACGTACACTATCGAGTATCGTATGCGACACAAAGCGGGCGACTGGCGTTGGCTTGTCAGCCGCGATGCTGTTTTCTCGCGCACGCCCACAGGAAGCGTCCAGCAGTACATTGGCGTCGTCGACGATCAGACCGAGAAGCGCGCTACACTTGAATGGGCGCAGCGTGCGCTCCAACTCAACCCGATGCTGGTGTATGTGTATGATCTCATCGAGCAGCGTAATATCTACGCCAACGCCGAGTTGGGGCAAGTGCTCGGCTTTGACACCGATGAGCTGCAGGCCATGGGTGCGCAGATGCTGTCGCAGCTGATGCACCCCGATGATCTCGCCGAGTTGCCCAACACGCAGCAGCGCATTGCGGCCGCCGGAGATGAAGACACGGTTGGGACGACCTATCGCATGCGGCATAAGAACGGCAGCTGGGTTTGGCTACAAGATAACGTACGCGTGTTTGTACGTTCAGCAAACGGTGCGGTGCGCCAGTATCTTGGCGCAATTCAAGATGTGACCTTCCGGAAGCAGGAGCAGGAAGAGCGCGATCAGCTGCAAGCGCAGGTGATCAGTGCGCAGCAAGCGGCGTTGCGCGAGCTTTCCACACCGCTCATCCCGGTGTCTGACAATGTGCTGGTAATGCCGTTGATCGGCACGATCGACTCGCAGCGTGCGCAGATGGTGATGGAGTCACTTCTTGAAGGAGTTGCGGAGAACAACGCAAGCACTGTGATTCTCGATATCACCGGCGTGCAGGTTGTTGATACGCAGGTTGCCAGCGCGCTGATTCGTTCGGCGCAGGCAGTGAAGCTGCTAGGTGCCACGGTGATCATTACTGGTATTCGTCCGGAAGTGGCGCAGACGCTCGTTCACCTCGGGGCCGATCTTTCGTCGATGGTAACGCGCGGCACGTTGCAAAGCGGTATTGCTTACGCGCTTAACTCGTAAAAAGAGCGGAGGGGCGCAGCAGGCTGCGCCCCTCCGCCCTTTTTATACCCCAATTACGCTTTCCACCGTCTGCTCGGCCAACGCCGGCACAAGCGCGAGCATCCCCTGCACCTGGTGGAGCACAGCGCGTTCGCTGGCATCGGCGCGCTCTAGTGCCTCGGCGATGCCAGCGCGCAGGCTAAGTGTGCGGCGCTGCTCAGCGTTTAGTTGGCTGCGTAGCGTGTTGCTGGCCGCAGCGATCAACGGCTGTGCCGCGCTGAGGTCGGGCAGGCTTGATGCGCCATTTGCTGCTACTCCAGCCGCGCCGTTAGATGGAGCGTGCTGCGCCCGCCCATCGCCATTTGGGGGGAGAACGCGGTCGACGATGCGGCCCGTCAACTCGCGCAGCTGTGGCGGTGCGCTCTCGACAACAGCACCCAGGCCATCGGCGACGCTCATCCAGCGCAGGATCTGCTGTGCGGTTTCGGGTGTGCCGTAGAGCTTAAAGTCCATCGCGGCCATAGCCTCGCCCATAGCTTTGGCCTGCGCAACGCCGACCTCGATATGCGCCTGCAGGCGGATCTTCTCCAGCTCTAAGCGCTGCGCCACACCCTCATTAGCGGCGA
>JAAUTF010000213.1 GCA_012031775.1 Candidatus Altimarinota bacterium
GGTGTCTCGCAGGACAGTGTTGGGACGCAGGTAATCAACACGTGGACGGAAAACTCGGGACTGCGAACCGCTGGGGCGATTGCTTACGACGTTATACCCGGCTTTTTGCAGGCAATCCTGGTGGAGCAATGAATGCAACGCTGAGTCTACTGCCACGTAGCGGACCGCTGCTTCAAACGATGCGAACGGTGCAATCGATCCAGCGTAGCGCCAATGTGCTGCAGCGCGGAGCGGCGGCGAGCAGCACAGCTCTGCCTGCAACCGCAACATGCCGCCAGTTGCCTACCCATGCCGCCAACTGTCACCGCCACGGCGGCGAACGCAACGACGGTACCGGCTAGCCCGACACGTAGCGGCACGAGCGCACCACTGCGGTGCCGAGCGCTACGCGGGCAACAACGAATACGCCGCTGCCGCAGCCCACGGCGACCTTGCCACCCGCCGGCGGCGGTACCGGCGAGCTGCCCAACACCGATGCAGGTGTGCCGTTAGCTGGTATTATCCTGCTTGGCCTGACCATGCTAACGCGCACCGTGCGCTTGCACCGCGCCAAGAACCGCATCTAGGATATACAAAAGGGGGCGGGGGTCGTCGGCAACGCCAACGACCCCCGCCCCCTTTTGTTGCTATTGCGAGCGTCGCAAATCTTTTAATATTGAGCGTAACGAGCGCTCGACGATTCCAGACACGCTCCTCGATCGTGTAGGCGACGTCGATGCGTGGATTGCGCATCAGTGCCTGCGCGATGCCGCCAAGGTTCCAGGCTACGCCTTCGATCTGCGCTCCGCCGGGGCCGACGAGCTGCAACAGCAGATGCCGCCCCTCGCTGCCGAAGGGCCGCGCATCGCGCACCTCAACACCACGGCTCATCAGCATAGGGATGGGGTTACCCTGGCCGAAGGGCTCGAGCTGCTTGAGCGCAGTGTACAGCGCGCGGTCGATAGCGTCGAGATCGATCTCGGCGTCGATCGTCAGTGCGGGCTGTAGGCTTTGATCGTCAAGCGTTGTTGCAGCCAGATCGAGGAGCTGGCGTTCGAGCAGCGGAATATTCTCATTCGCGATCGTGAAGCCCGCAGCGGCGGCGTGGCCGCCGTAGCGCACAAAGAGATCGTCACAGCTGCGGAGCGCCTCGATAATATTAAAACCGGGCACCGAGCGCGCCGAGCCGCGGGATGTGTCTTCGCCGCGCTCGATCAGTAGCACCGGGCGGCCCCAATCTTCCACCAGCTTGCCCGCTACCAACCCCACGACCCCAGCCGGAAAATCGCTGTTATCGAGCACCACGATACGTTGCAGATGTTTGCCGCTCGCCTCGGCCTGCTCGCGGGCTGCCGCCTGCACCTTACGCGTTAGATCCTGGCGCGCCCGGTTCGTCTCGTTCAGCGTCTTTGCCAGCACATCGGCCTGCGCGCGATCGTCGGTAAGCAGCAACTCGTAGGCATAGACGGCGTCGTCGAGGCGACCGGCAGCGTTCAGACGCGGGCCAAGGGTAAACCCGATCGCCGTCGAGTCGAGTTCGCCGCGCTGCAGGCCAGCCACTTCGATCAGGGCCAAGAGGCCGGGGCGCGCGGTTGCGTTCAGCGCCTCAAGGCCAGCCTTGACTAGCACGCGGTTCTCGCCATCGAGCGGCCCCATATCGGTGACCGTACCGACGGCGACGACATCCAGCAGATCGCGCCCGCGCAGATCAGCGAGCTTGAGGCCGCGCTTCACTAGCGCCTGCACCAGCTTAAAGGCGATACCAACGCCGACAAGCTGCTTATAGGGGTAGGCACAGCCCGGCTGCTTAGGGTTGACGACGGCAAACGCCGCCGGCAAGATCTCGGGCGGGCTATGATGATCGGTGATGATCACATCGAGGCCAAGCGAGTTCGCGAAGGCCACTTCGTCGACATTGCTGATGCCGCAATCCACCGTGATCAGCAGGCGCACACCGGCAGCGGCGAGTTGGGCGACCGCCTCGCGGTTGAGGCCGTAGCCCTCGCGGGTGCGGTGCGGTATATAGGCACTGATCGTGCCGCCCATCGCGCCGATCGCCTGCTTCAGCAAGGTCGCAGCGGTCACGCCATCGGTGTCGAAATCACCATACACCGCCATCGGCTCGTCGAGCTGGATGGCCTCGGCAATGCGTGCGCTGCTTTCGGCCATGCCACGCATGAGTAGCGGATCGTGCAAGCCGGTGCGGTAATCGGCCTCGATAAACGCGTGTACCGCAGCTGGATCGCGCAGGTCGCGCTGGACAAACAGCGTTGCCAGCAGCGGTGGGCATCCGAGTTGGCGCGCGAGATCGGGCGGGGCCGGGTCTTTGATTACCCAGCGCTTACGACGTGCAGACATAATAATAGTATCGCTTTCCAGAGCGTTGCTCATTAACGGTGGCATTATACAAGAATACCGTGCGACGTGGGCAAAAAGTTACGCGCGCTGCTCAGCACCCATTACTTCAGTCATAGGTCGCTCGTCATACACGGCAGCGCGCTAGCTAGCTAAAATAGGTCGCTCGGCTAGCCTGGCGCACCTACTCTACGGCTGCGCTATGCACTACACTTTTGGTAGTACATAGCCCTGGTTAGTATCCGAGTATTGGCGCTGGAGCTTTTAGCCACCGGGTATTAACCGTAATCTCTTAGATGAAAGGCTTTCCTATGGCCCGCACAGTTGCTCCCGTCGAGCCACAGCTTGAGAAGTCGCTTGGCGAAAAGATCGGTGTGCTGATCGCTGTCGTTGTGCCCTTTGTGGCCACATTGTATGCCATTGTGCTGCTGTGGCAGCAGTATGTCGGCTGGCGTGATATTGCGCTGTTGGTCACATTCTACGTGCTCGGCGGCCTTGGTATCACGGTCGGCTTTCACCGTATGCTGACGCACAAGAGCTTCGAGACACACCCGGCGGTGCGCTTTATCTTTCTGGTGATGGGCTGTCTGGCCGTCGAGGGCTCACCGCTCGAATGGGCCTCGACGCACATCCAGCATCACGCCAACTCGGACGGCGAAGACGACCCGCATAGCCCACTGGAGGGCTTCTGGCACGCGCACTTTGGCTGGCTGTTTGCCTTCAAAAATAACCCGGCGGTCTACGGCACCTGGTTGCAGCGCGACCCGATGGTAATGTTTGTGACGAAGTATTGGCTGGCCTTTGCTGCGCTTGGCCTGATTATTCCTTTCGCCATCGGCGGCTGGACGGGGCTGCTCTGGGGTGGTGCGGTACGCATCTTTCTGGGCCATCACGTCACCTGGAGCGTGAACTCGATCTGCCACACCTTCGGCAATCGCCCTTTCAAGACGCGTGACGCCAGCCGCAATAACTTCCTGGTCGGCGTGCTGGCCTTCGGCGAGGGCTGGCATAACAACCACCACGCCTTCCCACGCTCGGCCTTCCACGGGTTGCGCTGGTGGCAGATCGACATCTCGGCCTACCTTATCCGCACACTGGAGCGCTTTGGTCTGGTCTGGAACGTACACCGCGTGAAAGAAGCCGACGAGCGCAAGCGCACCAATGCGCCGCGCGGCAACGAGGCAGCGTGGGACTTGGATGTGCAGGGGTAGTATTCGGGAGTCAGAATTCAGCATTCAGAAGGCCGCGCGCGTCGCACCTGCGACGCGCGCGGCCTATTTTATGGTAGCTGCGCGAGATCGACGGCCCAGAGTGCTCTAGACTGTGTGGTAAAGTCGTAGCTTTGCAAAAACACCGTTGAGCCAGCGGTCGCAAACAGCTGCACGCTGGAATAGCGTTCTCGAAGCGCTGCAAGCGCGAGGTTACCAGCTGTGGTGCCATCACTGTGCCAGAGATCCATCGAGCCATCAACTGCTTCCACCATAAACCTCAGATAGCGTAGTTGACTTTGGTTTGGAATGGTTTTCAGTTACGCGTCGCGCTGCCAGATCGATGTTAGCGGCGTCCAATTATCTACATCAACCTCTTCAAGACGGAGCCGCTCGATTGCGAAGCGCCAGGGAGGGAGGCCTAAACCTTCGGTCGCTTTTCCTCGTGCGATCAGTATAGCAGAGGCGAGGCGGTTGACTACCCATACACGCCAGCTCTCAGCGTTCTCTAAACCAGGCGTGCGTTCCAACCTGGGGGGATCTACACCCCATGAAAGCAGTCCGTAGTTATCCAGTTGAGCAGTAAATGGAACACCGTGGACTGGGAATCCATTTAATTCATGAGCAAGCTGCTCTGCTGTTTTTAGAAGCACACTGAGCGACGAAAAGTATGCAATCATTTTATCAGGACGCTGCATGCCATAAACATCACTACCAACTTTGATAGTATATGCAGAGTCTGATCCAAGAACATCAACCACAATTGAGAATACATCGCCTATTACCTCAATTTCTGGACTAATATACAGTTTATAAACCGGCCGTGCTCACTTTCATCTGGCTGTCGATGTGGTTGAGACCATATATACCAGCCCTGTGAAGCTGCAGAAGGTTTGATCTTACTCCAGTGGCGATTAAGCTGCTTGTTTGTATAATCCCCAGTTTGTATTCCAAGGTGGCTTGCAACGGCCATGGGGTTATGAAAACGGCGACGCCAATAAGCTGAAGTTGGTTTACGATTAAAGAAATAGAGACGAGCCCCCAACGTTAAGGTGTCCTCAACTCGTAGCTCTTGTACATAAAGCAGTGCCTCGCGTGATAGCCTCGCAAGTTGTGAGGTTGGCTCGATTAGTGGTGAATTGTTACAGAGGATAGCACATGCTTCCTCTTCACAAACAAAACGGTCGTTCAGGTATATTTCTAAGACACCATCAAGTATCAACCGTAATATATCTTTCTTTACTACCTCGTCTGTACTGAAACGAACCCTTTCTGGTAATAGCGCTGGTTGTTGCACAGCAGTATATAAATCTGCTGTATCTATTGAGACCGCCTTTACACCTATATTTAAAGCGCCTTTAGGTTGTAAGACACCAAACAAATTTGTGTCATCCCACAAACTGCCAAGCATATTTCGATGCAGTGGCGTTATATTCAATTTGGAAACGAGGGTATATCGTGGATTTGCTCTAAATATAGCGTTTAAGAAGTTTTCATTGTTAGTAGGCAAGTGTCCACTCCATATCTAAACGCGGTAACCAATAGCTTGTTTATTAAACATCTCGGCGTATAAGCCTTCTAATTGTATCAGTTGCTCGTGAGTTCCTACTTCGACCAAACGTCCTTCATCTATAACAATAATGCGATTAGCCATTCGCACAGTGCTAAAACGATGACTTATAAGCAAAGCGATTTTACCTTGCGTTAGGCTCTGAAACTGCTGAAAAATCTTATATTCAAACTCAGCATCCATTGACGCGGTCGGCTCATCTAAAATAAGCATGTCAGCATCTCGCATAAAGGCTCTAGCTAACGCTATTTTTTGCCACTCGCCTCCTGAAAGCTGGTGTCCTTCTTCGAACCAATGTCCTAGCATTGTTTCGTACTGCTCTGGAAGCTTACTAATAATTTCGTTGGCACCACTTTGTTTAGCAGCAAAACAAACTTTTTCATGGTTGTCAATCTCTTGGATGTTGCCGATAGCAATATTTTCTCTAGCAGTAAGATAGTAGCACACGAAATCTTGAAAAATAACTCCTATTCTACGACGTAGTTCAGTAGCTTGATAGTCTTTAATATCGATGCCATCAATTAATATCTGACCCTCTGTCGGATCGTAAAATCGGCAGAGTAGTTTGACGAGTGTTGTTTTGCCCACCCCATTACGTCCAACTATGGCAACGCGTTCGCCAGGAGCTATTTGTAGATTGATATTTCGTAAAACCCAGGGTGCGTCGGAGGCGTAACGAAACGAGACATTACGGAATTCTATGCCTATTTTAAAAGTGAGTGGAAGTTTTTTTGGCTCTTCGGAACTTGTCATATCACTGCTTAAGCTGAGAAATCCAGTTAAATTGTCCATGAACAAACTGCTTTCGGTTAGTGATGCAAGGCTAGCAAAAAACTGCTGAAAGCTAGCTTGCCCTTGCCCGAAGAGGGACAAATAGAAGGTCATATCACCAATAGTGTTTCTACGAAGTAGCGTTTGTAAAATAATCCAGAGGTAGGAGCCGTAATAACTTGTTGCGGATACAACATTACAAAGAAAAACCGTCGTGTTATGTTTCCTGGATAATTCCATATCTTGATGATAGAAACGATCAAAATAGTAGTTGTATTGCTTCAAAATATGATCCCCAAGCCCAAAAAGCTTCACTTCTCGTACTGTTTTGTCAGTTGTTAAAAGGCCAGCATAGTATTGCTGACGTCGCGCTTCAGGAGCTCGCCAATTCAACAGATTAAACTGCATCCTTCCGAAGTGTTGTTCCACAAAGAAAATCGGAAATGTAGACAACAACAATAAGACGGCAATAACAAAGTTGAGCGACAGTAAAACGACAATGGAGAGGGAAATAGTGATTATGGTTTGGATGAGTTGATAAGTACTATTAACAATGATTATTGGTTTAAAACTAGTTTCACTTTGAGCATTCTGAAGTTTGTCATAGAAGCTTGGTGTTTCAAAATGCTTTACGTCTAAAGAAAGACACTTCAACATTAACGCCTTGTCAATCTCATAATTTAGGCGCGGTTGTAATGCTGTTTGCATATATATGCGCAGTTGGTTAGATATGAGATTTGTGACAACAATGAGCAATTCCAGCAGTAGGTATGGAGTGAGGAGTGCAATGCTTGATGTTAGGACTTGATTCGTGTTAATAGAAAGAATAATAGTATCTATGATGATCTTGACAATGTATGCTTGAAGCAGTGGCAGTAGTGCAGCAAGGACAGTAACCAATCCCATGCCTATCGTTGCCCATCTATGAGCTTTCCAGGCAAAACGAAACACCATAGGCACATTACCTAAAATTCTCCATGTATCGCGCCAGTTTTGCGGCTCCAGCTGTGTTAGCATACTAACACCTTAGGAGTTTGATGTGAGAGTAAACATATGTGATCAAATTTGCTGTTATGGAGAGACAAGGGATTTACTCTCAAGCTCAAATAGTGGCATAATAGCCTGCATTGGATGTTGCAAGTCAACAGCAAGTAAGGCCACGCCTACTCCACCTTTGTAGAGGCTAAGAGGTGACCCAAGGGACGCTTGAGCGGCGCGCTCCCCTAGAAGTTTCGCCTGGTCAAGCCACGTTTGATCTTGAGTATGGCGATATAGGTTAAGCAGAGCATAAGAAACTCCCCCTGCACCACAGCAAAGGTCGCCACCCATATCGGTTGAGTCTATCGCATCCCACGCTGACAGTATTGCAAGTTCAAGGTATTCCTGATTACCCAACACCTGATGTGCCATAGTCCATAAATAGATCATCCCTGCACTTCCATTACACCAGCTCGCCACATAATCGCCACGCCGTGAACGGCGATGACTATCTGCAATATCACGACGCCAGCGGATACCTCGACCGTGGGTCTCTGCACAGTTGGCAAGTTCAACCACACGTTGATGGAAAGCTAGGGGAAGTGGAGCATCAGTCGCGACATGCCAACAGAGAGTAGCATATAGAAGTCCCGCCCATCCATGCGCCATTCCAAGTAGACTGAAATCAATTCCTAATCGGATAGAAGGATATGTGTCTATTTTTCTCCAAATAACATTCATACGCTCATTGCCAAGTTTGAAAATCTGTGTGCAGTCAAAATTGTACAGACTAGCACTTTGGTATGGAGCGCTGTCAAGTAGAATAGCATAGCTTAAAAGTACACCAGATTGCCCAAGAATAAGATCTAGATTGTCATAATCACCACTAGAGGATTCGATGAACTGCTCAATTGCTTTTTTCTGCGAAATGAGATCGCCCATAGCTTGACTTATCAAAGCTTGCACCAAATAAATACCGCTGAGGGTGTAATAAGGCGATATATCACCGATAGTGTCCCGAGTTAGCCCAAGTTCTGAACTATAAAACCGAAGCTTTCCGTACTATAAAACTGTGCCATATTAGACCATAGATCGGCTTGAGATAGAATTTGTGGATCATTGCGCAGACAGGCTATTCGATAAAGTGCATAAGCTATTCCAGCGCGTCCAAATATAACCGAACAAGATGACGCGGGCAATCGTAGTAGTGGCGAAGCATCTGTAATCCTTGTTTGCTTAATAAAAGCTTCAAGCAAAATGTCGAGCGGAGATTTGCTGCTTAAGCTTGGAGTATGTACATCAATTACTGCATACTGATCTGCTGAAGGCAGTACAGCACGTAGTGTTGCTGCAAACACTTCAACGGAGGGGTAGCGATGATCTGGGTCTTTGTGCAAAGCCCGTCGAAGTACTTGCTCTACCTCTGGCCACGGTGGAATTCCAAAATGGGCAAAGTCATACGGATCGGTGTAGGCAATCTGGCGATACAAATCTTCTTTTTCGATACTGGAAAAGAGATAATGTGCGCCAGTAATAAGATGGAAGATCATTGCCGCCAGAGCGTACTGATCGCTTGCATACGTTGCTGTAGGCAGCGTTTCTCCTGCAATATGCGCGAGAGCATATTCCGGCTCAAAGTAATAGCCGACCCCACCACGTGGTGCTGCTACAATATTCTTTACGTTACCGGCCCCAGATACTGCCAGGCCATAATCGATAATGAAAACAGAGCCGTTGTGAACGAGCACATTTCCTGGATGAACATCAGCGTGTATGAACCCTTGTTGATGCAAATGAGCATAAACATCTGCTATTTCACAGCATAGAGTAAGCAAGCGTTTCTGGCGGTCAGTGTAATACGTACGTCGAAATTGTCTAGCTACTTTATCGGCACGCATACCTGGGAACCAAGTGATCAGGAGGTATGGGCTCTCCAGGATTTCCCGGATCAGTGACTAGATGTAGTACCCCTTGCATGATCGCCCTATCGGTGGGATGATGCCGCGAGATCCACCGTGTGCTGACAGGAGGTGTGGATGGCAAAGCGTCCCACG